>JAHRWC010000422.1 GCA_019090365.1 Flavobacteriaceae bacterium | reverse complement strand
GCCAAAGGATTAGAAAAAGAAGCCTTAGAGGATCAATATTTCGTTGATAGAAAACTATATCCAAATGTAGATTTTTATTCAGGAATCATATATAGAGCTTTAGGAATTCCAACCGAAATGTTTACCCCTATGTTCGCATTAGGAAGATTACCAGGATGGATTGCTCAGTGGAGAGAAATGCGTTTACGTAAAGAACCAATAGGAAGACCAAGACAGGTTTATATTGGAGAAACATATCGTGATTTTAAATCTGTTGAAAAAAGATAATTTAATCTAAAAATTATAAAAAGCACTTTCTTTAGAAGGTGCTTTTTTTATATTTGTTATATGATAAACTTACATGTTACCGACGAAATTTCGAGACTTAGAGCAGTCGTTTTAGGAATAGCTAATTCAAACGGCCCTACACCAAAGTTAGAGGACACGTACGATCCTAAATCTGCTGAGCATATAAAAGCTGGAACGTATCCAAAAGATACGGATATGATGAAAGAAATGGAAGCTGTACTTGAAGTTTTCAACAAATATGATGTAAAAGTGTATCGCCCAGAAGAAATTTCAGATTATAATCAGATCTTTTCTAGAGATATTGCTTTTGTGATTGAAGACAAAATGATTATCTCTAATATTTTACCAGATAGAGATAAGGAAATTGATGCCATCGAACATGTTTGGTCTCAAGTAGAAAAAAGTAACCGTATTATTTTACCTGAAGAGGCTCATATTGAAGGTGGAGATGTTATGCCGTGGGGTGAGTATATATTTGTAGGTACATATAGAGGTGAAGATTATGCAGATTATATTACTGCAAGAACTAATATGGCTGCCGTAAAATGTTTGGAAGAAATATTTCCAAATAAAAAAGTGGTTTCCTTTAATTTACGTAAATCGAATACTATCGCTAGAGATAATGCGCTTCATTTAGATTGTTGCTTTCAACCTATCGGAAAAGGAAAATGTATTATTCATAAAGAAGGGTTTTTAGAAGAAGAAGAATATGAATGGTTAGTAAACTTCTTCGGAAAAGAAAATTGTTTTCAAATTACCAAAGATGAAATGTATAATATGAATAGCAACATTTTTTCTATTGCTCCCGATGTTATCATTTCAGAAAAAGACTTTACACGCCTAAATACTTGGCTTCGCTCTGAAGGGTTTACAGTAGAAGAAGTTCCTTATGCTGAAATAGCAAAACAAGAAGGGCTTTTGCGCTGTTCGACAATGCCATTAATAAGAGATTAATTATCTAACATTCTTCTATGATAGTTTATTTGACCAATATGATACGCTAAATGTGTACTTAAATGTATTATAAAGAACTGTGTCGTCATTTGTGTACCAAAAACGATTAAAGGATAAATTTTTTCAAAATCATAACCATTCATTTGAGATAGTGCTACTATAACTACTTGTTTAGTATCTTCAATTTGTTTTTTTAGCTGTTCTTTAGGGACATTTTTTTTCGAAAACTCCAATTCACGATTTCTAATATAATCTGTAAATCCCAATTCAGCACCTATAAAATGATTTAAGTTACCAATAAGGTGCAAGCATAAATTTCCAGCTGAATTTTTAATTTCTTTATCTAATATCCAAAGATTCTCTTCGTTTTTATATGAATCTATTTCATTAATTAGTTGATTAAAATCTTTTTCGAATATTTTCATTAAGTCATCTGCAAGCATAAAATTCTATTTATAGATTAAGAAGTCTTTAAAGGTAAATAAAATGTTGAATTGTTATCGTTTTTTTAACATTGAAAATGATTATAATCAATATTATTAATCCTTGAAAAAAACTTTTATGGCTCTAATAAATCCTGATAATTATCATAAAGATTAATAGGAATTGGTAGTAATTTTATAGAACCTAAATAAATCAAACATGAAGAAACACGTTATTATTTTTGAAGCTCGAGGAGGATCAGACAAAGGAAAATATGGCTTTCGAAGGGATTCAAAACCTATTATTGACTCGTTAAAAACTAGAGGTTGGACAGCAGAAATTATTTTTTATTCAGATGAGGATAGAGGAGAAATTTATCGATATACTATCGAAAAAGCGGATGCCTATATTAGTCGAGTAAATCCTGGAAATTTAGAAGATGAAACAGGTTATTTTCAAATGTTGAGAGAACTTGTAAATCATAGAGTAGAAGGTTTGCCACATCCAGATGCAATGAATGCTTATGGTGCTAAAAATTCAGTTGAAAAACTGAAAGGAACAGCAATTGTTCCTGATGATGTTTATACCTATTACGACTTTGACACTTTAAAAGATAAGTTTCCAAAAAGTCTTAAAACTGGAGTTCGAGTATTAAAGCAAAATAGAGGTTCGACTGGTGAAGGAATCTGGCGAGTTGAGTTGTTAGAACCTGAAAAATACAAGAATAAAGTTACTCTAGATGCTAAACTAAAACTTACTGAGGCAAAAGATAACCATACCGAGGAAAAAACTTTACAAGAGTTCTTAGAGTTTTGTATACAGTATTTAGAGGGAAGTAATGGAATGCTCTTAGATCTGTCTCTTATACACATCTGACGCTGCCGACGAAGCTAGAAG
>JAHRWC010000421.1 GCA_019090365.1 Flavobacteriaceae bacterium | reverse complement strand
TTAGAAAGCGAAATTACTTCAGAAGCCTTAATGGAGTTAGATGAAGACGATAGAGAGAAAATCTTAAGTCGTCTTTCACCAAAAGAAATTGCCAAAGAAATTGAAGAAATGGATACCGATGATGCTGCCGATGTAGTGGCTGAACTCGATGACCACATTCAACAAAAGGTAATTGAAAAAATTAAAGACGAAGAGCATGCTTCAGACATTGCTGAGTTATTAACTTACGATGAGGATACTGCAGGAGCATTAATGGCAAAAGAGTTGGTACAAGTAAAAGAAACATGGACCGTTGCAGGTTGCGTGAGAGAAATGAGAAGGCAAGCCGAAAATGTAACACGTGTTCATTCTATTTATGTAACCGATAAAGATGGAAAATTAAAAGGACGTCTTTCTTTAAAAGACCTTTTAACAGCTTCTGCCAAAACACATATTAGTGAAGTATATATTCCAAAAGTAGACTATGTAACTGTTGCTACCGAAGATGAAGAAGTAGCTAGAATTATGCATAAATATGATTTGGAAGCCATTCCAGTGGTCGATGAAGAGGGTATTCTAGTAGGAAGAATTACGATTGATGATATCGTAGATTTTATTAAAGAGGAAGCCGAAAAGGATTATCAATTAGCCGCAGGTATCTCACAAGATGTAGAAGCAGATGATAGTATTCTTGAGCTCACAAAAGCAAGATTACCTTGGCTTATTTTAGGGCTTTTTGGTGGTTTAGCAAGTGTTTTTATTTTAGAAGATTTTGAAAGCATTATGCTAAATCCAAGAATAAAAGCATTGTTCTATTTTACGCCATTAATTGCCGCTATGGCAGGAAATGTAGGAGTTCAATCAAGTGCAATTATTGTTCAAGGTTTGGCAAATGATATTGTAAAAGGAAGTCTTTGGAGTCGTTTATTAAAAGAAGTTGGTTTAAGCTTAATTAATGGTACCGTTTTAGGAATCTTGGTAGTAATATTTGGATTTATAATGAATTATGAGCTTGATTTTAGTATTACGATTGCGGTTTCAATGCTTTCTGTAATTATTATTGCCGCATTGATTGGAACATTTGTGCCAATAATTTTAGATAAAAAAGGGATTGATCCAGCCATCGCAACAGGACCATTTATTACTACAAGTAATGATATCTTCGGAATTTTCCTTTTCTTCTATATTGCAAAACTAATTTTAGGGTTTTGATTTCTGAAATTTTTACAAAACAAATTACTGTTTCTTCTACAGCAATAGATGTAAGAGGACATGTAAATAATTTAGTGTATTTAGAATGGTGTCTTGAAATTGCTGAAGCACATTGGGACACAAAGGCTTCTTCAAAAATGAAAAAAAACTTCGTTTGGTATGTACTTCATCATTCCATCGATTATAAAGCATCTGTTTTTGAAGGAGAGCAATTACAAGTTGATACTTGGGTGCAATCTGCTGAGGGAGTGAAATGTGAACGACATTATAAAATAACAAGAATAGAAGATCAAAAAGTAATTATCGAAGCTAAAACCGTATGGTGTTTAGTGAATGCTAAAACGCAACGTCCTTCAAAAATAACCGAAGAAATTCGTACCTTGTTTCAATAAAAGAACAAGGATGAAATCTATAAATATTCAACAAAAATTTTCAAAATTCAATGCAAATTGGCATCCTCATCAAATAGCAATTGTTGATGATATGCAAGTGCTTTTGGCTAAAATTAAAGGTGAATTTGTTTGGCATGCACACCAAGATGAAGACGAATTATTTCAAGTGGTAAAAGGAACTCTCGAAATGCATTTTAGGGATAAAGTTGAGGTAGTTAATGAAGGTGAAATTATTGTAGTGCCTAAAGGAGTTGAGCATTGTCCTATTACCAAAGATGGAGAAGAAGTTCATGTCTTGCTTTTTGAAAAACTTTCAACAGCACATACGGGGAATGTAATTCATGAAAACACAAAAACAGATTATCCAAAAATATAAACTTATCTTGTCCATATGAAAGTACTTCATTTAGATAATAATCATCCCTTATTAATTCAGCAATTAAAAGAAGCAGGTTTTGAAAATGATGAAAACTATTCATCGTCTAAAGAAGAAGTTGAAAATATAATTTCTGAATATCACGGCATTGTAATTAGATCACGTTTTAACATAGATAAACAATTTTTAGATGCAGCTTCTCAGCTAAAATTTATTGCAAGAGTTGGAGCTGGTCTAGAAAGTATTGATATTCCTTATGCAGAATCTAAAGAAGTTAAATTATTTTCTGCGCCTGAAGGAAATAGAAATGCAGTAGGAGAACATGCCATTGGGATGCTACTTTCATTATTCAATAAATTAAACAAAGCCAATGCAGAAGTACATGAAGGACTTTGGAACCGAGAAGCCAATCGAGGGATTGAATTAGAAGGAAAAACTGTTGGTATTATTGGTTATGGAAATATGGGAAATGCCTTTTCAAAAATCTTAAAAGGATTCGATTGTAAAGTGATATGCTATGATATTAAATCTGACTTAGGAAACGATAATGCAACTCAAGTTTCATTAGAAGAGCTTCAAAAAGAAACAGATGTGTTAAGTTTACATACACCTTGGACACCATTGACTAATAAAATGATAAATACTGAATTTATTTCAGGGTTTAAAAAGCCATTTTGGCTACTAAATACAGCTAGAGGAAAAAGTGTGGTCACTTCAGATTTGGTAGAAGCTTTAAAAAACGGTAAAATTCTAGGAGCAGGATTAGATGTGTTGGAATATGAAAAAAGTTCTTTTGAAACCTTATTTAGTGAAAGTGAAATGCCAGCTGCATTAATGGAATTATTGAATTTTGATAATGTATTGATTAGCCCTCATATTGCAGGGTGGACCATTGAGAGTAAAATTAAATTAGCACAAACAATTGTAGATAAAATCACTAAAAACTTTAAGATATGAAAAATAGAGTTACAGGTTTAGGAGGCTTTTTCTTTAAAACGGAAGACCCTAAAAAGACAAAAGATTGGTATAACAATCATTTAGGTCTTAATACAGATGACTATGGATGTACTTTTTGGTGGAAAGATGAAGAAGGAAATAAATGTTCGACGCAATGGAGCCCGTTTAAAAATGATACTAAATATTTTGAGCCAAGTAAGAAAGAGTTTATGATGAATTTTCGGGTAGAAAATTTAGTTGAACTTTTGAAGGTTCTTAAAGAAGAAGGTGTTACAATTGTTGGTAAAATGGAAGAATATGAATATGGAAAATTTGGATGGATTCTTGATCCTGAAGGAAATAAAATTGAACTTTGGGAGCCAATAGATAGCGCATTTTTATAAAATTTGCTACCTTTACTACACAACCAGATAAATTAAATTATAATGAGTGAAGAAACAAACCCTCAAGATGAGGAACAAGCAAAAAGTAATTTTGAGGAAACTACAGAAAATATAAAGGATGAGGCTAAGAGTACAGCCAATGATTTTAAAGAAGGGTGGAACGAAGCTACTAGTGGAGACAATAAAAAAATGATGGCTGGAATATTAGCAATCGTTTTAGGATCTTTTGGAGTCCATAAATTTATTTTAGGATACAATAAAGAAGGAATGATTTTACTAGGCGGCACTATATTAGGTTATGCGACATTATGTATTGGTGTTGGAGCCTTTATATTAATGGCAACGGGTATAGTTGGATTGATAGAAGGAATCATCTACTTAACGAAAAGTGATGAAGAATTTCATAATACGTATCAAGTAGGGCAAAAGCCTTGGTTCTAATAAATATATAAAGCCTTTTAGAAAAAAATGCTAAAAGGCTTTTTTATTATATTCTTTCATCGTAATATTGCAATATATAAATATAACAAAAACTTCAATTTTAAATTTACATTTTTTACAACAAATAGAAGTTGCTGTTAACTAAATACACATATTATGAAAACTATAGAATTATTTAATATATTACAAGAAAATAAAGAGAAGTCACTTTTATTTGAATATGCTCCAAATGCTTTGGTCGGTGCAAATTATCATATCACAGAAGTAAAACATATTAAAGTTGATGCAGTTGACTGTGGTGCTGGTACAGATGCTTGGAATGAAACTATTATACAATTATGGGAAAGCCCTTCTGAATTAGGTAAAACTGAATTTATGACAAGTTCTAAAGCATTATCTATCTTAAATAAAGTAGGTGAAATGAAACCATATGATATGAATGCTGAAGTGAAATTTGAATATAGCAATGCTATTTTTCATACCGCTCAACTATTTGTGAATGATTTTAATATTCAAAACAATCAATTAATTATTAAATTAGCTATTGAAAAAACAGATTGTAAAGCTAAAGAAGCTTGTGGAACTCCAAATCAAAATAGTACAATTGAGAAAGAAGAAGCTTGTTGCTCTACAGAAAGTGTTTGTTGCTAAATGACAGTAAGACCTTATATATCAAAAGATTTTATTCCAGTTGCTAATATCTATCAAGAAGGTATTGCAACTGGAATTGCTACGTTTGAGACAGAGGTTCCAGATGAATTGAATTGGAATAAAAAATTTATTAAGAATAGCATTTTTGTTGCTGAAAAAAACGAAAATATTATAGGTTGGTGTGCACTAAGTCATATTTCAACTAGAGAAGTATATAAAGGAGTTGCTGAAGTTACTGTCTATATTTCTTCAAAGTATAGAGGTCAAGGTATTGGAAAAATATTACTAAAGCATTTAATTTCTGAAAGTGAAAAAAATGGATTTTGGACACTACAAGCATCAATATTTTCAGAAAATAAAGCAAGTATTTTTTTACATGAAACCTGTGGTTTTAGAATCGTTGGAATTCGAAAGAAAATTGCAAAAAGAGATCACATTTGGCATGATAATGTTTTAATGGAACGTAGAAGCCATCTTTTTTAAAATGAATCAATAAGATTTTATGATATAAGTCAGAATTTCTGCTAAGAAATTTTTCTATTTTTAGGGTTATCTAAAATTGAACCCTCTATGAATTAAGAAAATACAAGCTATTTTTTTTTCATCAAAGAGTACATTATTCCTAAAATAGATCTAGATGATTAGAAAACTTTTTTTAGCTTTTATATTAATTGCACTAGGATTTTCACTTTATTTTAATCCAAATTTTAAAACAATTGCAGCAGGAATCTCCATACTTCTTTTTGGTATGATTTTGTTGGAAGAGGGATTTAAAGTTTTTGCAAAAGGAACACTTCAAAAGGTATTAAAAAAAGCAACTAATAAGTTATATAAAAGTATTTCAATTGGAGCTTTTGTCACTGCTTTAATTCAGTCTAGTTCGTTAGTTTCAGTTATTACAATTTCATTTATAAGTGCTGGATTAATATCACTTGGTGGTGGTTTGGGTTTAATATTTGGAGCCAATATTGGAACCACCGCTACAGCCTGGTTAGTTGCTGGGTTTGGTTTAAAGATTAAGATTTCAGCATTAGCAATGCCAATGTTAATTTTTGGTTTGATTTTTACATTTCAGAAAAAAGAATCTTTAAAAGGAATTGGAAATGTATTAGCAGGATTAGGCTTTTTCTTTCTTGGTATTCATTACATGAAAGAAGGTTTCGATGTTTTTAAAGAGTATATTGATCTTACTCAATACGCTGTTTCTGGTTTTTTAGGTGTAATTATTTATACTGTTTTAGGAATAATAATTACTACAATTTTGCAATCCAGTAGTGCAACTTTGGCATTAATATTAACTGCTTTGGCTGCTGGGCAAATAGAATATGAAAATGCATTAGCGCTAGCAATTGGAGCAAATGTTGGAACTACAATTACAGCAATTTTAGGATCTTTAACTGCAAATGTTGCAGGAAGAAGGTTAGCTGGAGCTCATTTAATTTTTAATGTAACTACTGGAGTTGTTGCATTATCATTAATTTATCCATTAGGTAGATTAGTAAATATTCTTTCAGAAATTTTTGGTATTTCAGCAACAGACTATACTTTAAAATTAGCATTATTTCACACC
>JAHRWC010000420.1 GCA_019090365.1 Flavobacteriaceae bacterium | reverse complement strand
ATTACTGGAGTAATTATAACAGGAGGACTTGGATATCTTATTATTAAAAGGATCTATGATAAAACTGAAAATATTTTTTATGATAATGATTTTCTATATCTTAAAAATAGTAAGGAAACTAGAAATATTGAACTAAAAAAGATAAAGCGAGTAAAGTTAACCTCATCAAATCTAAAGATTTTAGGGTTTAAATTTTATGAATATAGAGTTGAATTTGATATCGGATTAAAATTGAACGAATCTGTTTCTTTTTGGACGGGTAGTATCAATTCTAATATATGGAATTTTGAAGAACATCTAAACTATTATTCCCCGAAAACAAAAATTGAACATTCTTCTAGCTCTTTTAATAACTAGTTACAAGGGTGATATTAACTACAACTTACGTTTCACAGAGCCAAATCCATCTTCGATTTCGTCCCGCACACTATCTACTTTTTTGGTAACGTTTTTTGTTGCCTCCTTAAGATCTCTAGAAAAATCTTTTGTAATATCTAAGTCTACACCTTGCTTTTCGGCGCTTTTAGTGATTTCACTTTTAATATCATTGGTAGCATTTTTTATTTGCTTCATACCTTTACCAAGCCCTCTAGCAATTTCTGGAACTTTATCAGCACCAAAAACCAATAGCACAATAAAGAGAATAAAGAATATCTCTGCGCCACTGATAAACATAGGTATTGATTGTGAAATCATTTTGCAAATATAAGGAAGATAAAAAAAGCCTTGCTTATATAGCAAGGCTTTTTTTTATTTAATAGGGACTTTTATTATCCTTTTACTTTGTCTTTAAATTTATTGAACTCGCCCATTTTTTTAAGTTTAGGCCAAGAATTATTAGAAGTATCTATATCTGCTGTTTCTTCATCTGGATCTACCACAATACTTTTAATTTCTTTTTCAGAGGCTAGAAATTTTCCAACTGAAATATCATTCTTTCCCCAAATTTGAGCAGGATATTTAACTCTTTCAGAAGTACCATCAGCATAGGTAATATCTGCAATAATTGGCATTGGAATACCACCTGGTTTTTCAAAAGTTATTTCATAAAAGTAATTTGGCTTTTTCATTTTCGATCTTTCATCTGGAGAAAAATTATCCATGATGAATTCTTGTAATGGCACCACATCATTTATTGACGTTGTCTTCATATCTTCTTCAAAATCTTCACTTCCTTCTTCAACAAGATATACTAAAGGAGGTAAATCACTTTCTTTCATCCCTCTAGATTCCATCATTTCACGAATTTCTTTGTTCATTTTTGAAGTCACATAGAATTTCTTTACATCCTTCACTCCTATATCTACATAATGAGTTGAATAAAACCAACCTCTCCAGAAAAAATCTAAATCTACTGCAGAAGCATCTTCCATGGTTCTAAAAAAGTCTTCAGGAGTTGGGTGTTTAAACATCCAACGTCTCGCATATGTTTTAAAAGAATAATCGAACAAATCGCGTCCCATTATTGTTTCTCTTAAAATATTTAATCCTGTTGCTGGCTTAGAGTATGCATTGGCTCCAAAGTTATAAGTATTTAATCCTTTAGTCATAATAGGAGCTAAACGATCCTGACTTCCAGACATATAATCTACGATGTTTTTAGCAGGTCCTCTTCTTGAAGGATATTTTGTGTTTGGCGCAATTGCTTCTGGATATATTTCACCAAAATCTTGTTCAGCAACATATTGCACAAAGGTATTTAATCCTTCATCCATCCATGTCCATTGGCGCTCATCACTATTTACAATCATTGGAAAATAATTATGTCCAACTTCGTGAATAATCACTCCAAACATTCCATATTTAGTTCTTTCACTGTAAGTACCATCTTCATCTGGTCTACCGTAATTCCAACAAATCATTGGATATTCCATCCCTTGACTTTTTGCATGTACTGAGATTGCTTTAGAATATGGATAATCGAATGTCATTCTAGAATAAGAAATTAAGGTACTTGCAACTAATTTTGTAGACCAATCTTCCCATAAAGGGTTTCCTTCTGGTGGATACATAGAAACAGCCATCACATCTTTATTACCAATTTTCACAGCCATCATATCCCAAATAAATCTTCTTGAAGAAGCAAAAGCATAATCTCTTACATTTTTAGCTTTAAATTTCCATGTTTTTTTTGCTGTTGAAAATCCCTTTGAAGCAGCTTCAGCCTCTTCTTGTGAAACTATCATTACTGGCTCCTTGTATGATTTTTTAGCATTTTCATAACGATTTATCATCGTTTTACTAAACACCTCTTTTCTGTTCTGAAGTTCTCCAGTAGCATCTAATATATGATCTGCAGGAACTGTAATAGTTACTTCATAATCTCCAAATGGCAAAGCAAACTCATCTCTTCCCCAAAACTGACTATTTTGCCAACCTTCTACATCACTATACACTGCCATTCTTGGAAAAAATTGTGCAATTACATATGCTCTATTTCCATCTTTAAACTCTTCATATCCACTTCTACCTCCATCGTTAACGTGATCATTTATATTATACCACCATTTAATAGAAAAAGTAAATTGCTCACCTGACTTTAAATCTTTTGGCATTTCAACACGCATCATAGTACGATTTATAGTGTAAGGTAAACTATATCCTTTTTCGTGCTTTACTTCTTGAATATTAAATCCACCGTCAAATCCTTCACCCATATGATCATTCACAAAACTACTTACTCTATCTGCTGGAAATGCACCACTTCCTTGGATTAAAGGTGATTTTGAATCTCTTGAACGAACATTTTGATCTAACTGCACCCATAAATATTCTAAATCATCTGGAGAGTTATTAGTATATGTTATGGTTTCGAAACCAGTTAAGGTTTTATTTTTATCATCTAATTCAAGCTCCATCACATAATCAGCCTGTTGCTGATAATAATTTGGACCAGGAGTTCCACTTGCAGAACGATACATATTTGGAGAAGCAAACTCTTCATAAAGTTGCTTAAACTTATTGTCATTTAAATGACCTGTTTCTCTTACTTCTTTTTCTGCTTCAGCATCTTTTTCTTCTTGTGCAAACGACATGTTTACCGATAAGAAAATACAAGCTAGGGCAATGTATTTAATTAATTTCATAGTTTATTTTTTTT
>JAHRWC010000026.1 GCA_019090365.1 Flavobacteriaceae bacterium | reverse complement strand
CCTAGAGTTCGTCGGCAGCGTCAGATGTGTATAAGAGACAGCATTCTGGTCTTGCTTATTACTATAATTAATATAATTTACACTTGTAGTTAAATTAGCTCCTTTTTCTCCTATTTTAATTTTATGTTCTGCATTTACTGAAAAATTCTTTGTGTCATTTTCTAAAGTGCTTTTTGTTTTAAATATAGAATCTAATAAGTGTTGAGCATTATAAATATCACCATGAACATTATTACTAAACATTTTATTTGGAGAAATATTTACATTTAATGAAAGACTTAAACTCTGATCATTTTTCAAATCAAAATCAGCTATTATATTTCCTTGATGCGTATACGACTTTGTTGTCCTGTTAAAATCTGTATCCCAAATAGACTTAATCTCACCATTTGGATTGAAGAATCTTATATCATTATCATCTTGCTTATATTCTTTTCTTGGGCTATAACTATAATTTGCATAAAGGTTTATAAAGTCATTTTTATAAAAATGAGAAGTTCCAAAATTATATTTTGGATACACAGATTGTTCGTAGGTTCCATAAACAGATCCTTTATACCCTATTGAAATAGCCTTTGAAGTAATAATATTTAAAACAGATTCAGCTTCAGCATCATATTTTGCTGAAGGGTTTGTAATTACTTCTATTGATTTTATAACTGAAGCATCCATGTTTTTCAGTAAAGAAGATAATTCAGAAGCAGATAAATACACTCGTTTTCCGTTTAAAAAAATTAAAGTTGATGAATTTTTAATGGAAATTTGATCGCCAATTACTAAAACGCCAGGTGTTTTGCTTAGAAGACTATAAGTATTTCCTGTAGACAGTGAGGTGTTTTCTACTGAAAATATCAATTTTCCTGCTTCTTTTTTAATTGTTGGTCTTTTAATAGAAATTACCGTTTCATCTAAAGATTCAATATTTTCTTTTAGTTGAATCATTCCAAGGTTGTTATTTTCTGAAAGATTTATTTTCCTTGAAATAGTATGAAATCCTATCATTGAAATTTCTAAAGTATATTCTTTAGCTTCCAATTTCTTTATCTTAAAAACCCCATAATCATTAGTTGTAGATCCTGTTATTGGTGTTACTTCCTCATTTTCAAACAATAAAACATTGACAAATGAAAGAGTTTCATTATTGGCATCTACAACTTTCCCTTCAATTTCATAGTCTTGAGAAAAAAGAAGAATAGGCAGTAATAAAAACAAAAAAAGGGCTATTTTTTGCGTGTACTTCATCAATAATTAAAAACTGTTACGTTATAATTTATTTAAATTTTTTATAAAATAAATCTTGTGGGGAAGTGAAATATTTTTAAAAATTAGTCAATATTCTTACAAAGATGTAATTATTTATTTTGCTATTAAACAAAAAGGATTTTTTTTCGATAAACAGTAATTATAATTAACTATGTTTTTAATCTATATTTGCACCCTCAACTTAATGTTGACTATTTATGAAAAACATTCGCAACTTTTGCATTATAGCACATATCGACCATGGTAAGAGTACTTTGGCTGATAGGCTTTTAGGTTATACTGGTACTGTTACAGAACGTGAAGAACAAGCACAATTACTGGACAGTATGGACTTAGAACGTGAACGAGGAATTACAATTAAAAGTCATGCTATTCAAATGGAATATATGTATGAAGGTGAAAATTACATCCTAAATTTAATTGACACCCCTGGTCACGTAGATTTTTCATACGAAGTTTCTCGCTCTATAGCAGCTTGTGAAGGCGCTTTACTAATCGTTGATGCTGCCCAAAGTATACAAGCCCAAACAATCTCTAACTTATATCTTGCTTTAGATTGTGATTTAGAAATTATTCCTGTATTAAATAAAGTAGATCTTCCTTCAGCAAATCCAGAAGAAGTAACCGATGATATTGTAGATCTTTTAGGCTGTGATGCTGAAGAAGTAATTCCTGCAAGTGCTAAAACTGGAATAGGAATTAAAGAAATTCTTACTGCAATTATTGAACGTATTCCTGCTCCATCAGGTAATGTTGACGAACCTTTACAAGCATTAATATTTGATTCCGTTTACAATCCTTTTAGAGGTGTTGAAACCTATTTTAGGGTGATGAATGGTGAAATTAAAAAAGGACAACATATAAAATTTATCGCCACAGATAAATCATATTTTGCTGATGAAGTTGGCACTTTAAAGTTAAAACAAGAACCTAAAAGCAGTGTGAAAGCTGGAGATGTTGGTTATTTAATTACTGGAATCAAGGAGGCTAAAGAAGTAAAAGTTGGTGATACAATTACCGATTTTAAAAATCCAACTCAAAATATCATTGAAGGATTTGAAGACGTAAAACCAATGGTTTTTGCTGGTATTTACCCTGTTGATACTGAAGATTATGAAGAATTACGTTCTTCTATGGAAAAGCTTCAATTAAATGATGCTTCGCTTGTTTTTCTACCTGAAAGCTCTGCAGCTCTTGGGTTCGGATTTCGATGTGGGTTTTTAGGAATGTTACATCTTGAAATTATTCAGGAACGTTTAGAAAGGGAATTCGATATGACTGTAATTACTACAGTTCCTAACGTTTCTTACCAAGCATACACCAATAAAAATCCTGACACGGTAATTTTAGTAAATAATCCAACCGATTTACCTGACCCTTCCAGACTAAACAGAATGGAAGAACCTTATATAAAAGCTACCATTATTACAAAAGCCGATTTTGTTGGATCTGTAATGTCACTTTGTATCGATAAAAGAGGAATGCTTACCCATCAAACTTATTTAACCACTGAAAGAGTTGAATTAACTTTTGATATGCCTTTAGCTGAAATTGTTTTCGATTTTTACGATCGCCTTAAAACAGTTTCAAAAGGATATGCATCGTTCGATTACTCTCCTATTGGGCTTCGTGAATCGAAATTAGTGAAAGTAGATGTATTACTTAATGGAAGTATTGTTGATGCTTTATCTGCATTATTACATCAAGATAATGCCTATGATATTGGAAAAAAAATGTGTGAAAAACTTCGCCAATTAATTCCACGACAACAGTTTGATATTCCTATTCAGGCTGCTATTGGAGCAAAAATTATTTCAAGAGAAACTGTAAAAGCTTTACGTAAAGATGTTACTGCTAAGTGTTATGGTGGAGATATATCGCGTAAAAGAAAATTGCTTGAAAAACAGAAAAAAGGTAAAAAGCGTATGCGTCAAGTAGGAAATGTTGAAATTCCTCAAGAAGCATTTATGGCTGTTCTGAAGCTTAATGATTAAATTTTAAAAGCTAGGCTTATAATTGCTTCGGTCTGTTTTTACAATTTTAAGAAACATGATGCCGCTTTCTAAGGCTTCTAATGTGTTTTTTATTTCATTAGTTAACATGTTCATTACTTGGTCATAATCACCGTATACTTGTGTGCTTAACGGATTTTCAATTGTTGTTAATCCAGAAGCTCTCAATTTTTTAATGAAATTTTTAATAGCAGGTTCAAAATCGTCTTGCAATGGCGTTAAGGTAAGTTCTACAGATATTTTCATGAGTATAAATTTTAGTTCTCAAAGGCAGTTCCCATAACAACAAGGTCTGCTCCAAAAGAATATGCTTTTTGTTTTTGTTCTTCAGTTTTAATTCCGCCTCCAACAATTAAAGGTATAGAAATAGCATTTTTTACAGCTTCTATTATGCTATAATTTACAGGCATTTTAGCTCCACTTCCTGCTTCAAGGTATATAAACTTTGCTCCTAAATATTCTCCTGCTAATGCAGTGTTTACTATATTTTCAATATTGCTTTGTGGCATTGCCTTTGTTTCACTAACACGTGCTACTGCAGATTCATTCCCGCCATCAATTAAAATATAACCTGTTGGAATTATTTCAAGATCTAAATCTTTAAGAAAAGGTACAGCTTTTGTTTGCTGTCCTATAAGATATTCAGGATTTCTACCCGATATCAATGATAAAAACAATATTGCTTCAGCTTCAGGTGTAACTTGTGCATAATCTCCCGGAAATAGGAATACAGGCAATTCAATAAACTTTTTAAGAGCTTGAACTGTTTTTTCAATAGTTCCAAACTCCACAGTACTCCCACCTACAAATAAATGCGTTGTTTCTTTAGGAATTTTTTTAAAAAAAGATTCAGTAAAAGAAGTATCAAACTTATCTGGATCAATAAGTATTGCAAGCAATTTTTTTTCTTCTGTAATCGCTTTAAGAATATCTTGATAATACCTATTCTCCATGTTATTTATCAATTATAGCATATGCCAATGTAAATCCTTCAAATTCTTCAAACCAAACGTTATATACTTCATCTTTACCTTCATTTCTGACCCATGAAGTTGTTTGAGTAGATTCTAACTGAAAATTTTCAACATAAATATTCTTTAAAAAACTAATACCTTTCACTGAGAAACTTTTATAGAGAGCCTCTTTTGCGCACCAAACTTTAGTTAGTTTTTTCATGACAGCTTCATCGTCGGGAAGATCAAGATAAGCATTCATTGGTGTAAATTTATGTCCGATTCTTCGAATTTTAGGGCGTTGTTTTTCAATATCGATTCCAACTTCAAAATCACTTATTACGATTGCTGAGAAATTAAAAGAATGTGTTATTGATATATGCTTATCATCAATTAAATGAGGCTTTCCGTTTTCATCATAAAATAAATCGAAATCTGAATAACCTTCTAATGCTAATAAATGTCGAATACTCATAAATCCTCTTCGATGCAAATCACTTTTCATACCTAACACCCTTTTTGAACAATGTGGAGTTAATTTAATCCCCTCAGAAAGAGCTTCAAAAGACTCTGAAATCTTCCAAATGAGCACCTTAGTAGAAGGATTAACTGTTATAGTTTTGTAAAGAGGCATATAATGTGGCGGATATTATGTAATTTTGCAATCTGAAAAATAATTCAGAATAATTTAATCCAAATATAATAATATGTCTACTAAAACAGTGCCTTATGTGGCGTATAAAGTAAAAGATATTTCCCTAGCAGAATGGGGACGTAAAGAAATTGAATTAGCTGAAGCAGAAATGCCAGGCTTAATGTCTCTACGTGAAGAATACAAAGACGAACAGCCTCTTAAAGGAGCTCGTATCGCAGGGTGTTTACACATGACGATTCAAACTGCCGTGTTAATTGAAACTTTATTAGCTCTTGGTGCAGAAGTAACTTGGAGTTCATGTAATATTTTCTCAACACAAGATCAAGCTGCTGCTGCAATCGCTGCTGCTGGAATTCCAGTGTATGCATGGAAAGGGATGAACGAAGAAGAATTTGACTGGTGTATCGAACAAACTTTATTTTTCGGTGAAGATCGTAAACCATTAAACTTAATTCTTGATGATGGTGGTGATTTAACTAATATGGTATTAGATAGATACCCAGAGTTAGCTGAAGGAATCAACGGTTTAAGTGAAGAAACTACAACTGGTGTACATCGTTTATACGATCGTATGAAAGCTGGAACATTACCTATGCCTGCAATTAACGTAAACGATAGTGTTACTAAATCTAAATTTGACAACAAATACGGATGTCGCGAAAGTGCAGTAGATGCTGTACGTAGAGCTACCGATATAATGTTAGCTGGAAAACGTGTAGTTGTTTGTGGTTATGGAGATGTAGGGAAAGGTTCTGCTGCTTCATTTAAAGGAGCTGGTTCTATTGTAACGGTTACTGAAATCGATCCTATTTGTGCTTTACAAGCTGCAATGGACGGTTTTGAAGTAAAGAAATTAGAATCTGTTGTTGGAAATGCTGATATAATTATTACTACAACTGGTAATAAAGATATCGTTCAAGGAAGACATTTTGAAGCAATGAAAGACAAAACGATTGTTTGTAATATTGGACATTTCGATAATGAAATCGACATGGCTTGGATGAACGATAATCACGGAGCTACAAAGGTTGAAATTAAGCCTCAAGTAGATAAATATACAATTGCTGGAAATGATATAATCATTCTTGCTGAAGGTCGTTTAGTAAATCTTGGTTGTGCAACTGGGCACCCAAGTTTTGTTATGAGTAATTCATTTACAAACCAAACATTAGCTCAATTAGAACTTTGGAATAACAGAGACGCTTACCAAAACGAAGTGTATATGTTACCAAAGCATTTAGATGAAAAAGTAGCAAAATTACACTTAGCTAAAATTGGTGTTGAGTTAACTGAACTTCGTAAAGACCAAGCTGATTATATTGGTGTAAGTCAAGAAGGTCCCTTTAAACCTGAATACTACAGATATTAATAATACATTGTTATGCTGACATAAATCAGCATGACATGATATAGACAAAACCCTTGCAGCAATGTGAGGGTTTTTTTGTGGGCAATCCAGCCAAGAAAATTGGCTGTCACGCTTGAAGTTTATCCTGAGTATTGTCGAAGTGCAATATCTTTTTATGGAAAATAAAAAAGACGCCACTTCAATCGTTATTGCATTTAAATTCGTTTCCTAAAGATATAACTCATCCAAACAGGGTCATTATCATCAGATACAATAGCCTTACGATCAAAAAACTCCCAATTGGCTCTATTCATATAATTTAAAAGTGTAGAGGTCTCCTCAATATCTTCAATAGCGTCTATAGTAATTAACTTACCATCTAAAGAAGATTGTTCTTCAACTCTAATACGTTTTACTTTTCCACGGTTGTTAGCTTTCTGTACTACAATTACTTCTAGATAATCATATTGAGGAATATCTTGAGAAATATCCTGAGCGATAGATTTTTCAGCAAACAGAATTAAGAGGATTAAAAATAATGTTGAAATAAGCTTTTTCATAAGGCGATAATTAATTAAAAATGAAAATACAATTTAATTATTTGGAATTGTTGTTTAAAAAATTATTTAGCTTTTAAAAAAACTTCAATATAATGTGTGGTTGACAGATACTCCTTTCTAAGATTCATAACATAGGATTCCACCTCTTTATAAATTTTATAATCTTCATTAAGTCCGTCATTAAAATCTTCATCAGTTACAGTAAGCGCTATATACCATTTTCCAAGCCTTGTCACTTCAGCACTTTCTAGAATTGGCGAATAACCATTTTCTTCTAGTCCAGCATCAACAATTATTGGAATTAGATTTACTGTTTTCGTCTCTTTATTCACTTCATATAAAGTTAAAAATAATTTTTTTTCAGCGATAGTTACAGGGACATTTCCATCTATATCATCATACGAGATTTGATATTTCGCATTTATATAGTTATAAAAATCGTTTGCATCTTTTGGGTCATCGAAAACATAGGTGTTTTGACCAGGTAGATTTTTTACAAACCTTTTGGCTTTTACTACCTTCCCTTCTTTCATATTAGGAGCAATCCTTACTGGAATACAGGAGAAACAGAATGAAAATAGAATGATTGAATAGAATAATCGCACAATAATTTTTAATAAGAAACAACAAAATCTGTGCCAGCTAAAAACAAAAAAACCCTTTCCACAAATGTAGAAAGGGCTTTTAATATCGATAAGAAAAATATCTTAAGCTTCTCCGTTTGGTACGATAGAAACGTATGATCTATTATTTTTCTTTTTAGTAAATTTTACTACACCGTCAACTCTAGCGTGTAATGTATGGTCTTTTCCACCATAAACATTTTCACCTGGATGGTGTGTATTACCTCTTTGTCTTACGATGATGTTCCCTGCAATAGCAGCTTGTCCTCCAAAAATCTTAACACCTAAGCGTTTCGATTCTGATTCTCTACCATTTTTAGAACTACCAACTCCTTTTTTATGAGCCATTTTCTTAAGGTTTTATATTGTTATACTT
>JAHRWC010000419.1 GCA_019090365.1 Flavobacteriaceae bacterium | reverse complement strand
CTATAATTAAAGCTATAATAAATAGGAATTTTGTTTTCATTAGTATTTTTTTTTAGTTAATTATTACCAGTCTCAAATTACAAATAAATATAAAATATGATGAGTTAATTTATTGTTAAAACGAACAATTGAAAGAATAATCACATAACAATTTGCAACGATCTGATTTTCAAGCTATTCCAAAGATATGAAATTTTAAATAAACTTCATATACATTATTTGTATTTTTAAACCCATTATAAAAACATTTTAACTCAATGAAACCCTACCATATTCTTTTATTGATTGCTGGTTATTTTGGCATCTTATTATTCATCTCTTTTTTAACAAATAAAGGAGGAAGTAATTCAGATTTTTTTAAAGCCGGAAAAGAGTCGCCTTGGTATTTAGTAGCATTTGGAATGATTGGAGCTTCCTTAAGTGGAGTTACTTTTATTTCGGTACCAGGATGGGTTGAAGCTTCTCAATTCAGTTATTTTCAAGTAGTGTTAGGTTATATTGTAGGGTATGCTGTCATTGGTTTAGTACTACTTCCCTTATACTATAGATTAAATTTAACCTCAATATATACATACCTTGAAGGTCGCTTTGGCACTTTCTCATATAAAACTGGTGCTTCATTCTTTTTATTATCAAGAATTATTGGAGCTAGTTTCAGACTGTACTTAGTTGCAGTTGTACTGCAAAGTCTTGTATTTGATGAAATGGGTATTCCTTTTTGGGTAACAGTTTCAATTACTATCTTACTTATTTGGCTCTATACCTTTAAAAGTGGGATTAAAACTATTGTATGGACAGATACCTTACAAACACTATTCATGTTAATAGCTGTAGGAGTTGCTATCTACTACGTATCGACAGATTTAGGAATTTCAGGTAGTGAAATTTTTAGTTTGGTTTCTGATAGTGATCTCTCAAAAATGTTCTTTTTTGAAGATTGGAGAGCTGGAACTTATTTCCCTAAACAATTTTTAAGCGGTGCTTTTATTGCCATTGTAATGACAGGTTTAGATCAAGATATGATGCAAAAAAACCTTACCTGCCGCAATTTGAAAGATGCTCAAAAAAACATGTTCTGGTTTACTATCGTTTTAACCTTTGTTAATCTTGTTTTTTTAACGTTAGGCTTACTTTTAACAATGTATGCTCAAAAGAATGGTGTTGATGCACATAAAGATCAATTGTTTTCTACAATTGCTACACAATCAGGGTTAGGAATTGGCATTGCAGTTTTCTTCTTATTAGGATTAATTGCAGCAGCTTATTCGAGTGCAGACAGCGCATTAACTTCATTAACAACTTCTTTTAGTATTGATATTTTAGATATTGAAAAAAAGTACGATGAAAAAAAACAGGTTCGTATTAGAAAAAGAATTCATATTCTTATTTCATTCGTATTAATCGCAGTCATCATTATTTTTAAATACGTAATTGCTGATGCAACCGTAATAGCTAAGTTATTCACTTTTGCAGGTTATACTTATGGTCCTTTATTGGGACTCTATGCTTTTGGATTATTTACAAAAATAAATGTGAAAGATTTTTGGGTACC
Organism: Flavobacteriaceae bacterium; assembly: GCA_019090365.1. Lineage (GTDB taxonomy): Bacteria > Bacteroidota > Bacteroidia > Flavobacteriales > Flavobacteriaceae > Marifrigoribacter. The sequence continues at coordinate 6,338 of JAHRWC010000419.1, read as the reverse complement.
TATCGTAGCTATTTTAACTCCTTTTATTGGATATGCGATAAGTTATTATTGCAGTACTTATTTAAATTTCGACTTTGGATTCTTTATTTTAATATTGAATGGAGCAATTACATTTTTAGGATTAGTATTGATTCGTGCCAAGCAACACTAACGTACAAGCTTCTTCAAAATCAATATTGTGTTCTTTAAGTAAACTGTATAGTTCAATGTTTTCTGTCCCTGGATTAAAAACTACTCTTTTTGGATTTAGTGAGATGATATAATCATAGTATTCTTTTTGTCGGCTAGCATTTAAATAAAGTGTAATGGTATGAATATCATCAAAAGGAATTTTTTCTTTAACAATTGAAATTCCAGCCACAGTTCCTTCTCTTAATCCAATTGCTTTTACTTCAATATTATTTTGTACTAATCTATGTATCGCTAAGTTAGAATATCTTGATGGTTTTAAACTTGCTCCAATTACTAAGGTTAATTTCATTAAATCTACGTTCTATTAAAATGTTAATTATTTTAAAACTATGTTAAAATCGGATTTAAATGTAACAATAAAGATTTACTCACGTCTATAAAATAGAAATGTTTCTGTCTTTACTGTGTAATTTTTACGTTGATGGTTAGTGTTAATAATTGCGGTAAAGACTAAGCCTGAAGGTTTACCTTCAGGCTTTTTTGTTATAAAAATGTTAAAACAAAATCATTCTGTAACATAAAAAACCTCTGGTCGTCATATTTAAATAATCAGAACATAACATCAATCAAATTCAAACAAAACAAACAATCAAACCAATGAAACACTTTTTTACGCTTATCGTATTATTAGTTAGCTTATCCAGTTATGCTAATTTCGATCCAACTTCAGAAAAAGAAGGAACTATTACTGGTACAGTGATAGATAAAAATTTACAAGAACCTATACCTTATGTTACTGTTGTAATTAAAACATTAACAGGAGATGTTGTTACTGGGGGAATCACTGATGAAAACGGTAACTTTTCTATTAAAGATATTCCTTTAGGGAAAAATAAAGTAGTTATTCAATATATAGGATATAAAACCTATTCTTCAGAAATTGATCTTTCAAGAAAAAATAAAAAATTAAACCTTGGTAATATTACTTTAGAAGAAGATGTTGCTCAACTCGATGAAGTTGTAGTGACTGCTGAAACTACCACGATTCAACAAAAAATTGATCGTAAAGTAATTACAATTGGTAAAGATTTATCGACTGCTGGAGCAACTGCATCAGATATCATGATCAACCTTCCTTCGGTTAGTATAGATCAACAAACTGGTGATGTTTCTTTACGTGGAAACCAGAATGTAAAAGTAATGGTCGATGGAAAATTATCGAATGTTCCTGTGGCTCAATTGTTAAAACAGATTCCTTCTACTTCTATTAAACAAATAGAATTAATTACAAATCCTTCGGCTAAATACAATCCAGAAGGAATGAGTGGAATCATTAATATTATTCTTCATAAAAATGTAAAACTTGGTTTTAATGGAAACATAAATACAGGGCTTACTTACGATGAAAACGCAAGATTTACAGGATCTACCGATTTAAATTACCGTAACGGAAAATTTAATTTCTTCGGAAACTATGGATACAACGTTTCAAAAAATCAGAACCGAGGTTATGTAAATCGTACCGCTGAAGATATTGAACAATTTTTTAGTTTCTTAGACGACAATCAATCGCATTTAGCGAAAGTAGGTTTAGACTTTTACTTAAACGATAAAAACACATTATCATTTTTCACCAATCAGAATTGGAATGAAGGGAATACAATTGGAAGTACAGACATTCGTTATAATTTAAGCCCATTATTCAATCAATCTCAAGATTTTTCTCAAGTAGGTGAAAGCCTTGCTTCACAATACAATTTCAATTATAAGTTAGACTTCGGAAAAGACGGACATAATATTGAATTGGAAGCAGATTACAATACATACGAGGATGATGACATGCAAATGTTTGATTTTACAGGAGCTTCAACAATTCCTGCTTATGATGATTTCGTTTCAACAGATAGAGATCGTACAACGATTAACTTGGATTATGTAAATCCTTTATCTGAAACTGAAAAACTTGAAATAGGCGCAGAAGTCCGTTTATTTGAAACTAATATTGGGTATAACTCAACAGGGTTTTCTTTTAATGCAGATGGAATTTTAGTACCAACTGGAGATACAGATTTCGATTATAAAAGAGATATTTATTCAGGGTATGTAACCTATGGTAAGAAATACGATAAATGGTCATATCAAGTTGGAGCCAGAGTAGAATCTGTAGATGTGAAAGCAGATACCAATACGGTACGTTCGTTTGAAAATGATTATTTTCAATTATATCCTTCAGCATATGTAACATATACTCCTTCTGATAAAAACAATTATCAAGTTAGTTATAGTAGAAGAGTTGATAGACCAGGTTTAGATCAAGTAAACCCAATTAGAGAATGGAGTACACCTTTAATCTCTTCGTATGGTAATACAGATTTACAACCACAATTCACTAACTCAATTGAAGCTAACTATACAAGAAGCTTTGAGAAAGGATCGATTACTGGAGGTGTTTTCTACCGTTCTATTGAAGATGAAATTAACAGAGTATTATTTGTAGATAGAGTTGATCTTAGTAAAGTAATATTATCGCATGATAATTTTGATAACACCTCAGCGTATGGTGTTGAGCTTTCAAGTAACTATCGACCAACAAAATGGTGGAACTTCAATGCAAGTTTCGATTTATATTCTCAAACTCAAAAAGGTTTTGCTGAAAGTATAGATCCAAACCTTGAGAATCCAACTATTGCTGACATTAGTAATGACAATATAGAAGTTGATAACGTAGCATATAGTTTTAGATTATTTAATAATTTTAAAGTAACAAAGAAATTAAGCTTTTCAGCCTTTGGATTCTATAGAGGTAAAAATCAAAACCTACAATTTGAAGTAGACCCAATGTACTTTGTAAATATTGGAGCAAGATATAAATTATGGGATGGAAAAGGAACGTTCTCTATTAACTATAATGATATTTTTGATACAATGAAATTTGCTTTCGAAGGATCGCGCCCTTATCCATCAACAGGACAATTTAACTGGGAAAGTAACTCAATTAATGTAAATCTATCCTACCGTTTTGGAGGAGGAAAATACAGAGCAAAATCACGTAAGCGAAGAGATAATGATGAAAAATCTGGTGGAGGTGGAATTTTCTAAAAATAAATCAAAATTATTTTAGAAAAACTGAAACATTTTCAAATAAAGTTAGTCTATTAATATAGAAAACAACTATGATTTATTTGAATTAACCACTCTTAATAAAATATAGTATTTAAAGAAAGCCTTTTGAGTAACATCGAAAGGCTTTTTTATTTAAATATACCCAGTACTGTATATAAAAACATATTCAAAGAAGATTTAATTTTGTGATAATAAAAAACTTAAACCAATGAAAACCTCACAATTACCGAAAGTTTTAATATTGACATTTTTATCTTTAATACTTATCTATTCCTGTTCAAGTGATGATTCAGGAGACACCATTATTGATCCTCAAACTACGTTAGAAGAAGAGCAAGCAGAAACGACTCAAATTCTTTCTAGCACGAATAATAAGACATGGAAAATTTCTCAAGCAATTCTAAGTAATGAAAATGCTACTATTGATATTTCGACCAATTTTAATATAATCGATGATGAATTTATTTTTAATTCAGAAGGAAATCTAAATTGGAGACAAGGAAATGACATTAATATTGAAGCAACCTCAAATCAAGAGTCCTTATTAGATTATTATCGTTCACCTATTTCTTCTAATTATAATTTTAATTCAGAAAGTAGTACAGATTTGAATGCTTTTAACGGAAGGTTTTCCTTTACTGTAGTAGATGAATTCACAATTACTGGAATAATAACTTACGCAGGAAAAAGTAATGCTGGTGGCCAAATTGAAATAGTTTTAAATGAAAAACAACCTAACGATTATATAATGCCCGTAACAGGTGGTCTTAACTTTACTGAAGCATTTACTTTTCAATCTAATGCTATATCTTGTTGTGCGCCAGGCATGATAGGATCTAACAGTGACAATAGTTTGTTTTTAGTGACAAGAGAAGATACTATGTCTGAAAATGATATTAGCCCTGAACGAATTATTAAATTTAATATTGATAATAGTAGTACCGAAGAAAATTTATTTTTTAATACTGATTTTGTTTCAAAACAATTACATATTATTAATAATGAATTGGTAGTTATTGGAGGACAATATGTGAATACATATCCATTAGATTTTTCTTCAGAACCAAACTCTACATTACATGGACTAACCATTACTCGCTTTGGAATGTCTGTAAGTGATGAAGATGCTTATATAATTGGAGGAGATTTAAATCCAGAATTAGAAGCAGAAAAAATATATAAATGGAGCCTGAGCAATCAAACATTAGATTATGTTGCCGATTTACCAGAAGATCGTTTTGGAGCAAGATCTGCGATAGTTAATAATAAATTATATTCATTTGGTGGAACTACAACATTTGCTACTTCAGAACCAGCCGGTAATGATAGCATCTATATTTATGATTTAATAAATGGTGGAATTACAACAGAACAAATGACATCCATTGCAGAATATACTTATGTAGATAAATACCAAAACTTAATTTATATAGCAGGATATCATACTATTTATGATAATGAAGGTAATAGCATAGATTATGAGTATTCAATTGGGGTATATGACACTCAAAATGGTACCTACCAAGAAATAGAAAACGACTTAAATCCAGAAGGTTTTAATAATATATATGGTATGTGTATATTCAATGGTAAAATGTATGTGATCTTTGGTAGTTTTAATAGTGATACTTGGCAAATTATGACAGCAGATTTATAAAATATAACCTAATAATTAAAAAAGCCTTTCGAGAATCCTCAAAAGGCTTTTTTAATTATACCCCTTATTGGGTATTTAAAATTTAATATAATCACCTCATCTTGTTACTCTAACGAGAACTTTGATGGGGATTAATTAGTTCTTTCAACCTACTAGGCTTTACTGTTTAGTAGGTTTACCATTTTATTATCACACTTCCCCAAGTAAATCCGCTACCAAAGGCTGCTAGTACCACAACATCATCGTCTTTAATTTTTCCTTTTTCCCAGGCTTCAGTTAAAGCAATTGGAATCGATGCAGCAGTTGTATTACCGTATTTCTGTATGTTATTATACACTTGATCGTCATTCAATCCAAACTTTTTCTGTACAAATTGTGAGATTCTTAAATTCGCTTGATGCGGAATTAACATTCCAATATCTGATGCTTTCAAGTTATTTGTTTCTAAACCTTCTACTATTGCTTGACTGAATCGAACCACTGCATGTTTAAAAACAAAGGTTCCATTCATATAAGGATAATACGAAGTATCATTAGGATCGTTGGCTTCTAAAATTTCAGGGACCCAATGAGCAATGCTTGGTCCTTCAACCGTCAATTCTTTTGCATGTTTTCCTTCAGAATGTAAATGCGTAGATAATATTCCTTTTGAGGTATCTTCAGATCTAGACAATACTGCCGCCCCTGCTCCATCACCAAAAATTACAGAAACTCCTCTACCTCGTGTGGTTAAATCTAAACCTCCTGAATGGTATTCAGAACCAATAACCAACACATTTTTATACATTCCAGTTTTAATAAACTGATCAGCTATAGACATAGAATAAACAAAACCAGAACACTGATTACGTACATCTAATGCTCCAACGGTTGGCATCTCTAAAATATCTTGTACTTGAACGCCACAACCTGGAAAATACATGTCTGGACTTAATGTCGCAAAAATGATAAAATCAATATCATCTTTTGTCAGCCCAGCTCTTTCAATCGCAATTTTAGCAGCCTTCGCTCCCATCGTTGCAGAAGTATCATCACTTCCTTCTTCAATCCATCTTCTCTCTTTGATTCCTGTTCTTTCCTGGATCCATTCATCATTTGTATCCATCATGGTTGAAAGCTCGTCATTTGTTACAATTCTATCTGGTACATATGACCCTAAGCCTGTTATTTTTGAACTATACATGTAATCTGTTTATTTTATACCCGAAAGATACCTATTAACAACTAATTATTGAAAGCTTTTAAAGGTATTAGCTATGCGCGCATAGCAGTTTTAAAATGTCATGTTGTCAGACCTTCATATTTGGTATTTTTTTTGACTAAACAAAAGCAGTATTTAAATAAAAAAATTAATAAAACATATACACATGAGTAAAGGATCTATTAATGTATCGGTAGAAAATATCTTTCCACTTATAAAGAAGTT
>JAHRWC010000418.1 GCA_019090365.1 Flavobacteriaceae bacterium | reverse complement strand
TTGTGTATTTCCACATGTTTTTAGTGATAATTTCTTGTTCTTCAGAAATAAAATCCATGTAATCTAAAGGAGTTTTAAAAGTTTGAGAACTTATTGTAACCGTAATTGTGAGAGATAAAATGGTAAATAATAGTAATTTTAGTTTCATTTTAGGGTGTTTTTTTAGATGCTATAACTTCAGTTAAAAGGTTAAATGTTTCTTCAATATAAATATCATTCGAAATTTCATTCAATGTTAGATTATTAATTTCTTTATCATCTTGATTATAAGATAATACTTCATTTGTCGAAACCGAGTTTTTAACAGGAATTAAAGAAGTGTAATTTTCTAATTTCTTAAAAGCATTATTCCAAAGGCCATAATATCTTTTTAAATCTGAATGAATATTATAAAGGGTTAGTGGGTATTTTGAATTTTTGTTGACATAATTAGTTAAGATAACCTCATTGAGTAACTGTATGTTTTTAAAACCAGTATTCAACTTAATGCGCTCAACACTATTAGTTATGATTTTATTAGACGTAATAGCATTAAAGGGATTATGTTTTAGCGTAACCTTAGTTGTATCATTCAATAATGAATGTTTTAAATACATTTCACTAGTTTTCATTTGATCATATACACTTGGAAATTTAATATCAGGTATTATTCCTTCAGATTGTGAACTTTTACCCGTAACTCTATAAAATTGGTCAATAGTCACTTTGCAATACCCTAATTCTTCATTTTCATTTAAGGGTAATATTACTTGAGCACTCGACTTGCCATAACTAGGAGTTCCAACAATAATGGCTCTATTATAATCTTGCATGACTCCCGAAAATAACTCTGAGGCAGAAGCACTATAACTATTAATTATCACAGCAATTGGTTTGTTGAATAACATCCCTCGTTTACCGTCTCTTATTGTATAGGTTTCCCCATTTTTATATTTCAGAATTGCTAAAGGACCACGATTAATAAACATGCCACATAAGTCTGTAGCTTCCTTTATAGAACCACCGCCATTAAAGCGCAAGTCAATAATGAGACCATTAATATGTTCCTTTTCTAGTTTATATAGTTCTTTTGCGACATCATTTGCAAGACCTAAACCATTTGAAGATTCAAAGTCTGTATAAAAACTTGGAATCTGAATGTAACCAATAGCTGAAGTATCGCCTAAAATAAATCCTCTTACAGAATTTTCTTCAACTTTTATTTCGTCCTTTATAAGCTTTACGATTTTTGTAGCGCCATTCTTTTTTTTAAGTTTAAAGTTTAAGGAAAGATGTTTACTATCTTGCATAAAAGAATGAATATCTTCTGAAGAAACACAAAATGTTTCTAGTACTTCATTCCCAAATCGCATTGACTTTATAATATCACCTTCTTCAAAATTTTCGTTTTTATGAGCTGGACTTCCAGGTGAAATATAATCTACTGTAAAATCGCCATTATCATTTTTTGAAGTAAAAAACCCGAATGAAAGTTTATTATTAGATAAGGAAGTTTCAAATGAATTTTTCTCATAGTTGTTGAAAAATGAGGTGTTTGGGTCTTGATAATTAGCATAAGCATTTAAAAAAGATTCTTGAACAAAACGTTTAATTCCACCTGTTTGATTGATTAATTCATCTACCAAGCAAAGTTCTTTTTGAATTATTTTAGGTTTAAGTTCCTTTTCAAGCTTATTAAAATTTTTCTCAACATTTTCATAAATTGAATCTTCTTCAAATAATTGAGCTAATAGAGTATACCTAACTTTTTTATTCCAATATTTCTTGGCTCGTTCTTCATTTTTAAAATAGAATAATGTTTTTTCTGGTTTAAAATGAATACTATCTTTTCCTGAAAAATCTAAAGGTTGATTAGTAATTTCTTTAATAAACTCCTTAGTATCTATTAATCTTTTCTCTAAAGCAACAATATATTTTTCAATAAATGAACATTCATTTTTAGATAAAAAGTCATCAATATTATACCTGTCTTCTTGAAAAATTAGAAGATCTGATTCTGTGAAAAATTGATGGTTGTCATCTAAACTTTTTAGAAATAAATCATATACACCTGCTGATAAACTGTCATTTATAGCTTTTGGTTGTATATGTTCTTTTAAAATTAATTTCTGTATAGCTTCAGTTTGTTTACAGAAATTCGAACTGACTTGACTATAAAGTAAAGGTGTAGTTAATGCAAAAAAGAAGAATAAAAGTAAGCGTATAAACATTAAGAATTTAAAATGATAATATACAAAAATTTAACTTACCAATGCATCTATAATTTTTGCTAATTCAAAATCTTTATTTGTCACTCCTCCAGCATCATGCGTACTTAAACTTATCTGTAATGTATTGTAAATATTGGTCCAATCTGGATGATGATTTAATTTTTCAGCTTCAAATGCAATTCTTGTCATCACAGAAAAAGTATCTTTAAAATCATCAAATTCTAATGATGTATGTATTGCATCTTCATTGTACGACCAACCTTCAAAATCTTTTAAAAGTTCAATTATTTCTACTTCTGAAAATGGTTTCATTTATTTAATTTTTAGTGTGTTAATTTCTTCCTTTAAAGTAATATCATTAATTACTTCTGAAATTGTAATTCTGTATTCCTTCGGAAGTTGAGTGTTTTTTGGTAAAATAGCAAGGTAACGATCTTCGTTTGAAGTAAACGTTTGTTTATAGATTACATCCTTTAACTCTAAACGATTTGAAATTTCAATAAAAAGCTCTTCATGATGCATCATATCTGAACTTGTTAAATGAAATATTCCAAATAAATTTTTATTGATGATATAATGAA
>JAHRWC010000417.1 GCA_019090365.1 Flavobacteriaceae bacterium | reverse complement strand
TTAAATGGAATTCTAGATTTTTCTTTCAAGTTGGACTTATTGTAAGTATGCTCGCAGTATTCTTAGTCATGGAAAGTACCTTTGGCTTAACAGTACATCGAGAGACTGCAACAGGCCCTGTTTTTGAATGGAAAGAAGCTGAAAACCCTATCTATGAATTAGAAAAAGCTAAGGTAATTCCTGTAAAGCAAAAAGTTAAGAAGAAGTCTATTGTAAAACGAGAAAAGGTGTTATCTGTTCTTCCAACAATAACTAAAAATAATGAGCCAGAAACAAAAGTAGGTAGTTCAGAAGTTAAACCTGATGAACCATTTGTAAATACTACTCCAACTACAGTTGTTAAGGTTCCACCAACTATCAATTTGTTAGGTGTTGAATTTGCGCCTGTTTTCCCAGGTTGTGAAGCACTTTCTACGAATAAAGAAAAGATTGATTGCATGTCATCTAAAATTAATTCATTTATCAGAAAGAAATTCAATACAGAAGATTTTGATGGTTTAGAGGCAGGTATAAAACATCGCATACATGTTCAGTTTAAAATTGATAATACAGGTGAAGTAGTTGATGTAAAAGCTAGAGCATCTCATCCTGCACTTGAAAAAGAAGCGATGAGAGTAATTAGTAAATTGCCTAGAATGAAACCAGGTAAACAAGGCAATACAAATGTGAATGTAAATTATGGAGTGCCAATAATATTTAATTTAGATTATTAATCTATATAATCCCGTTCTTTTGTAAAAGAACGGGATTGTTTTTTAGACAGTAACCTTGTAAAAAATACGTATCTTTCGAAAATAAAATACGTATTTACAATGAAGAAATTTGCCTCATTTCTTATTTTTATTTTCACTATTTCTATGCTTTCTCAAAACCCTTCAAATATATTTGAGAAGTATCCTGTTTTTTCAGAATGTGCCGAAGAAACTGTTTCAGAATTAGAACATTGTTTTAATTATACTTTACAACAATTCGTATTTACAAATTATAAAATTCCAGAAGTTGTTTTTTCTGAAGATTATAAAGGAAAAGTAGAAGTGCTTTTTGAAATAGATAAAGAAGGTGCATTTAAAGTTCTTTATGTAGATGGTTTTTATAGTGAATTAAAAGAAGAAGCAAAAAGAGTTTTTGGAATGTTGCCAAAAATTACACCTGCTACTTATAACGGTAACCCTGCCTACATTCAGTTTACGCTACCAATACAAATACCATTAGAAGAACCAAATAGAAATAATGCTGAGGTTTCTTCAGAAGAATTACTTAAAGAAAAACAAGATCTGCTAAAATTGGAATACGATTCGATTGAAAAATTACCATATTCAAGTCAAGAATTCCGAAGTAATATTAATATTCCTTTATCTCATCAAAATTACAGCCGATTTGACCCTTACCTTAACAAAGTAGGGTTAAACAATCATACTGCTCAAAAACCTTTTGTGTATTCGGAAGTGAATACCTATTACAATTTTGAAGAAGAGAATAAAAAAATAGCAAAAAATAAGACGAGTTGGTTTGGTAGAAAATGGTGGAATGAACACATGGTTACTTTAACTACGAAGGATTTTTGGATGACGTTAGATCCTGGAGTCGATTTACAAGTTGGGAAAGATACCGATGCAGACCTCAATACTTATAACAATACACGGATGGTATATGTTCAAGGTGGTATTGGAAAGAATTTTAATTTTTATGCAACAATTCAAGAAAGTCAAGGAAAATTTGCAGACTATTTTAATCGTTATGCCGAATCTATAAAACCTGCAGGTGGAAATCCAGCTATTATTCCTGGCCGAGGAATCGCTAAAGATTTTAAAAGCGATCAATACGATTACCCAGTTGCGACAGGTTATATTTCATATACACCTTCAAAATATTTTAATATTCAGTTAGGACACGGTAAAAACTTTTTAGGTGACGGATATAGATCTTTATTATTAAGTGATAATGCTAGTTCGTATCCTTTTTTAAAAATTAACACAACCATTTGGAAATTTAAATACACCAATACTTGGATGTCATTAAGAGATGTTCGACCTGAGGTTGTTGATGCAGGTTCGTTTAGAACTAAATATTTTGCGAATCATTATTTAAGTTATAACGTAACTAAAAGGTTGAACATTGGATTGTTTGAATCTGTTATTTGGGAAACAGGAAATGATAGAGGCTTCGATCTAAATTATATTAATCCTATAATATTTTATAGAGCGATAGAATTTTCGACAGGATCTAGAGGAGGAAATGCAATAATTGGATTAACAGCGAAATATAAAGTGAATGATCGTGTAAATATTTATAGCCAATTAATAATAGATGAATTTTCTTCGAGTGATATTTTTGGAGGTGAAGGAAGTTATAAGAATAAAATAGGCTATCAAATTGGAGCAAAATATTACGATGCATTTGGATTGAAAAATCTTTATTTACAAGCAGAATATAATCGAGTAAGGCCTTATACCTATTCACATAATTCTGTTGTTTTAAACTATGGTCATAATAACCAATCCATGGCGCATACGTTAGGAGCAAATTTTTCAGAGTTTATTGCAATAGCGAGATATCATAGAGGAAGAATATTTGGGGATTTAAAATTTATTGTAGCTAAAAGAGGTTTAGAATTTAATACCACTGAAGATTCTTATTTTTATGGAGGTGATATTTATGGTACAGAAGATAATAGACCTTCTGCTAATGGAAATGAATTAGCCCAGGGTAATACAACCGATTTTTTACATGTTGAATTTCAAGCAGGTTATCTTATTAATCCAGCTACAAATTTAAAAGTATACGGTAGTGTCATATTTAGAGATTTTCAACCATTAACGAATACTGAAACTACTTTTGAAAACCAAACAACGTGGGTGAATTTTGGAATTCGCACCGATCTATTTAATTGGTATAATGATTTTTAATCTAGCTTTTAATTTTCAGTAAATTTAAAAGTGGTTTTTCTTGTATATAAATTGTGAAGAATAAAGAGGTTTGTATCTTTGCGCCACTAAAAATGAGCTTGTTGAATACCCAACTACAAATTGAAAAAAAATCGATTATTTCTAATTTTTTAGAAGTAACAAAGCACAGACTGTCCTTAAGCATAGTGTTTTCCTCAATCGCAGGATATTTTTTAGGAGCCGAATCTATAGATTTTTTCACTTTAGCACTCTTAAGTGTGGGTGGATATAGTATGGTGGGAGCTTCTAATGTATATAACCAAATAATTGAAAAAGATTTAGATGTTTTAATGAATCGCACCAAGAATAGACCAATTCCCTCCGGGAGAATGTCTGTTAATACAGCTTTTATTATTGCAGTAGTATTAACATGTATTGGGATAGCTTCATTGTACTTAATTAATCCGATTACTGCAATGTTTGGGGCAATATGCATCTTTATGTATGTTAGCTTGTATACTCCTTTAAAAACAAGAACACCTATTTCAGTATTTGTAGGAGCATTTCCAGGAGCTATACCATTTATGTTAGGCTGGGTTGCTGCAACAGGTGAATTTGGAATTGAACCAGGAACCTTGTTTATGATTCAATTTTTTTGGCAGTTTCCACACTTTTGGGCTTTAGGATGGTTTTTATATGAAGACTATAAAAAAGGAGGGTTTTTTATGCTTCCAACAGGAAAACCAAATAAAGGAACGGCAATACAAATTGTTTTATATAGCATTTGGACCTTTTTAGCCTCTTTAATACCTGTATTTGGAGTTACGGGTAAATTATACTTAACTCCCTTTTCTGGAGTATTAATAGGGATTCTAGGGTTGGTGTTTATCTATTTTGCAATACGATTATACAAAATAGGGACAAATAAAGTAGCAAGAGAACTGATGCTGGCAAGTGTAAGTTATATTACATTATTGCAAATCATATATGTATTAGATAAATTTATCAGATAATGAGCAATTTAGAAGAAGAAAAAATGAATGTAACACAAGAAAATCAAAACGAAATTAAAAAAGTACATCGTGCTAAAAAAATGATGTTGTGGTTTGGAATTGTGAGCTTAGGTATGAGTTTTGCTGGATTAACAAGTGCTTATGTGGTAAGTAAGGAAAGACCAGATTGGTTAACAGATTTTGAAATTCCTCAAGCATTTTATATAAGTCTAATTGTTATAATCCTAAGTAGTGTAACAATGCATTTTGCAAAGAAGAGCATAGTTTCAGGAGAACATAAAAGAGGAATGATTCTTCTTTTCGCAACTTTAATATTAGGATTGTCATTTACTTACCTTCAATTTAGAGGTTTTTCTGAAATTATTGCGAATGGATATTATTTCACAGGAAGTGAAAGTTCTATAACGACCTCATTTATTTATTTAGTTGTCATACTCCATTTAACGCATATTATTTTTGCTTTGATTTCAGTTATGGTGGTAATTTATAATCATTATAAACA
>JAHRWC010000416.1 GCA_019090365.1 Flavobacteriaceae bacterium | reverse complement strand
TTTATGAAACTATTGTTTTATTCAATATAGAATTACTTTTTTCTACTATTTCTTTAGTAAATTTGAAGAAAAGCAATCCATATGAAAATTGTTATATCTCCTGCAAAAAGTTTAGATTATACTACACAATTACCAACTAGAAGAGCAACTCAACCAGTTTTTTTGGCACAAGCTGAACATTTGAATACTAAGATGGCGACGAAGTCTAAAAATGTCATTAAAAAGTTAATGGGGATTAGCGATAATCTAGCTGAATTAAATCACCAACGTTATCAAGATTTTTCAATTCCTTTCACAAATGAAAATGCAAGACCAGCTGTATATGCTTTTTCAGGTGATGTGTATATTGGTTTAGATGTATATTCTTTACCTGAAGAAAAACTAGATGCTTTACAGGATAAACTTAGGATTTTATCAGGAATGTATGGTTTGTTGAAACCATTAGATTTAATGCAGGCGTATCGTTTAGAAATGGGAACAGAACTTAAAATTAATCGTAAGAAAAATTTATACGGTTTTTGGGGTAACACTTTAACAGATGCTTTAAATGAAGAACTAAAAGAGGATGAATTGTTCATTAATCTGGCTAGTAAAGAGTATTTTAAAGCTATTCAACCTAAGAAATTAAACGTTCCAGTAATTTCTCCAGTCTTTAAAGATTATAAAAATGGGAAGCTGAAAATCATTTCTTTTTTCGCAAAGAAAGCAAGAGGAAGTATGGTGCGCTATATCATTGACAATAATGTAGAAACTATAGAACAGTTGAAAGGATTTAATACTGATGGTTATGGTTTTAGTGAAGAGTTTACTGTAAATGAAAACGAACCCGTTTTTGTTCGATAATGTTTTTACACACGCATCCATATGATCCTTTTATTCCTGAGAATACCACAAAATTAATTGTTGGCACTTTGCCACCTCCAAGATTTACTACAAAAGAATTAAAACCTGATGATGTACATTTTTGCTACGGAAGTCGTGACGGACAATTATGGCCAATTTTAGATAAGATATTCAATCTGGATTTGGTATATGAAAATACAGATTTTGCAATTGCTCAACGAAAAGAGTTTTTAATACATAATAATATTGGTGTTTGCGATATCGTTGCTTCAGCAAAGCGGAAAAAGATAGATGCTTCCGATATTGGTATGGAAGAAGTGGAGTTAAGAGATCTTATTTCAGTATTAGAAAAACACCCCAAAGTTGATACCTTACTTTTTACAGGAGGAAATAGTAAAAATGGTCCTGAATATTTTTTCAGAAGACATATCAAGAGTTATGGAATTAAGGTTGAAAATATTTCGAATGAAGTTCCTAGAATTCATGAAGTAATTTTGCCAACGTCTTTACGAAAGATTAGGACAGTTTCATTAATTGCGCCTTCAGGTGCTGCAAACAGAGCAGTAGGGAGTCTTCAGAAGTATAAAGAAATGAAACAAAAATACCCTTCAAAAACTACCATTGATTTTAGAGTAGAACAGTATCGGGAGTTTTTTTAGAAGAACTTTCAACCCAATTTTTAATAATCTTTTTTCCTTGTGGAGTTAACACACTTTCTGGATGAAATTGGACTCCTTTTACATCAAATTCTTTATGTCTTAAAGACATGATATTTCCTTGTTCATCTTTAGATGTAATTTCTAACGTTTCAGGAAAATTTTCTTCAGAAACAATCCAAGAATGATACCTGCCAATTTCAAATGTGGTTTCTATTTGATCAAATAATACTTCGTCATTGACAAGAATTTCAGCTTTTGTTGAAATACCATGATACACTTCTTCTAAATTAGTTAAAGAAGCTCCAAATACTTCTGCGATTGCTTGATGACCTAAGCAAATACCTAAAATACTTTTTGAGGAAGCATAAGTTTTAATTACTTTTTTTAATAAACCAGCTTCGTCTGGTAATCCTGGACCTGGAGAGAGTACAATTCTGTCGTATGCATCTAAATCATCTATATGAAAAGAGTCATTTCTAAGCACAGTAACATTGCAATCTAATTCTTCAAGATAGTGTACTAAATTGTATACAAAACTATCGTAATTGTCTATTACTGCGATGTTCATTGAAAATTGTGATTTGTGCAAATATAAATGAAATAAAAAAGGCTTATCAAATGATAAGCCTTTAAATATTGAGGAATTAAAATATTAGAATTTTAAGTTTACTTCAAGTTCAATCGTATCAGAAATAGTTTTATCTCCTAAGTTATCGAAAAAACTACCAGACCCGTATTTTACATCAAATTTTGAACGGTCAAATGAAAGTTTAGCAGAAGCATTACCTCCATTCATTACTAAGATAAAAGTAATTGGTTGAGTTTTACCTTTAATTGTAATACTTGCGCCTACTTTATAACCGTCATCTGTTTTTTTAGTTTTATTAATTTTTAGGGTTGCAGTTGGGTGATTTGCAACGCCAAAAAAGTCATCACTTTTTAAGTGACCAATTAATTTATCAGCATATTCACCTTCCATATCAGTTGATTTCATTGCTGCCATATCTACAACAAATTCACCTCCAGTGATATTTGCTCCGTCCATTTCTAGGAATCCAGATTTTAAACCTAAAGTTCCTGTATGTGTTTTACCAGTAATCTTTGATCCAGACCAGTTTACAGTACTTTCAGATGCTTTTACTTCTTTTTTAGAAGGTGTTGTAAAGGCAAATGAACCTACAATAACAGCTAGGATTAAAATTGAATTGATTACTTTTTTCATAATGTTTGTTTTTATTATTTATAATTGTTTAACGTGTTCTAATGGTATCAAGAATTCTATTAAATATTTTAAGATCTTCTTGAGATAATTTATTTATTAATTGTTTGTTTTTTTGTTCAGTAATAGGGTCTAATTGTTTTAATAAATCTAACCCTTTATTTGTAATAAAAATTTCAACTTTTCTTCTGTTAGCTTCACAAATTTGTCGTTTTGCTAAATCTTTCTGAATCAATTTGTCAACTAGTCTTGTTGTGTTACTGCTTTTATCTATCATTCGCTCTTGAAGAGTAGATAAATTAGCAGGATTCCCCTTTTGTCCTCTTAAAATTCGAAGAACATTATATTGTTGTGATGATAAATCAAAAGGTTTTAAATCCGTAACAAAAGAATCTTCTATAAACTTTGAGGTATATAAAATATTAATCACCGTTTTGGTGTTAATATTTAGTTCGATTGTACTTTTTATTTCTGATTCGATACTCATTCTTGTAATTACTACAATTGTAGGTACAAATGTAATAAGATTTTGCAGTTGTTCTTCAACTTTAACATAATATTAATCTAGTGT
>JAHRWC010000415.1 GCA_019090365.1 Flavobacteriaceae bacterium | reverse complement strand
TATTCATGATGATGTTGCAGATAAAGTTAGTGCTTCTCCAATCGAAGCTGTTGAAGTACGTTCACCATTAACATGTGAAGCTAAAAAAGGAATTTGTGCTGCATGTTACGGTAGAAACTTAGCCACAAATAAAATGGTACAAATGGGTGAAGCTGTTGGTGTAGTTGCTGCACAATCAATTGGTGAACCTGGTACACAGTTAACACTTCGTACATTCCACGTAGGTGGAGTTGCAGGTAACATTTCTCAAGAGAATAAATTATCTGTTAAGTTTGATGGTGTTGCTGAAATAGAAGATTTAAAGACAGTTAAAGGAGAAGATAAAGAAGGTAAATCTATCGATATCGTAATTTCTCGTACTTCTGAAATTAAATTAAAAGATAAGAAAACAGGAATTACACTTAGTACAAATAACATTCCTTATGGTTCTACTGTCTTTATTAAAGATGGTTCAGAATTATCTAAAGGAGATGTAGTTTGTCAATGGGATCCATTTAATGGTGTAATTATTTCAGAATTTGCTGGAAAAATTAAATATGAAAACCTTGAGCAAGGTATTACTTATCAGGTTGAAATTGATGAGCAAACTGGTTTCCAAGAAAAAGTAATTTCTGAATCTAGAGATAAAAAATTAATTCCATCGTTATTAATCTTAGGAAAAGGTGATGAGGTATTACGTTCTTACAATTTACCTGTAGGAGCACATATCATGGTAGATGAAAGCGAGAAGATTAAGGTTGGTAAGATCTTAGTTAAAATTCCTCGTAAGTCTTCTAAATCTGGAGATATTACTGGAGGTCTACCACGTGTAACTGAGTTATTTGAAGCTCGTAACCCATCAAACCCTGCTGTTGTTAGTGAAGTAGATGGAGTTGTTTCATTTGGTAAGATTAAACGTGGAAATCGTGAGATTATCGTTGAAACTAAAATGGGTGATATCAAAAAATACTTGGTTAAATTATCTAACCAAATATTAGTACAAGAAAATGATTTTGTACGTGCAGGAATGTCACTTTCAGATGGATCTATTACTCCTTTAGATATTTTAAGAATTCAAGGTCCTTCAGCAGTTCAACAATACTTAGTGAACGAAGTTCAAGAAGTATATAGACTGCAAGGGGTGAAAATTAACGATAAACACTTCGAGGTTGTTGTTCGTCAAATGATGCGTAAAGTAAGAGTTGTTGATCCGGGAGATACGTTATTCCTAGAAAATCAATTAGCTCATAAATTCGATTTCATAGAAGAGAATGATAAAATATTCGGATTGAAAGTTATTGTTAATGCTGGTGACTCAGAAAACCTTAAAGAAGGTCAGATGGTTACTACACGTGAATTACGTGATGAAAACTCTATCTTAAGAAGAAACGATCAAGCCTTAATTGAGGCAAGAGATGCAGTTAATGCTACTGCTACTCCTGTATTACAAGGTATTACTCGTGCTTCATTACAGACTAAATCGTTTATCTCAGCAGCTTCCTTCCAGGAAACTACGAAAGTATTAAATGAAGCCGCTGTAAATGGTAAAGTAGATTATCTTGAAGGATTGAAAGAAAATGTAATTGTAGGTCATAGAATCCCTGCCGGAACAGGTATGAGAAACTATGAATCAATTATAGTCGGTTCTAAAGAAGAGCTTGAGGAAATGACTCGAGAGAAACAAGAAGTAAATTATAATTAATATATAAAATGCGCTTCGAAAGAAGCGCATTTTTTTTATCCTCTATATTATGGCAGATCAAAATAAACCTAAAAAAGGTCAAATAAATATTGAATTAGATGAAGCTGTAGCGCAAGGTATATACAGTAACTTAGCTATTATAAATCATTCCGTTTCTGAATTTGTAGTAGATTTTGTAACTATAATGCCAGGAGTACCTAAGAGTAAAGTTAAATCTAGAATTATATTAACTCCACAACATGCCAAGCGTTTTTTACGTGCATTAAATGATAATGTAAAGCGTTTTGAAAATGCTCATGGAGAAATAGAAGAACATCAGCAAACGACTATGCCCATTAACTTTGGGCCTGCTGGAGAAGCTTAAAAAAAAACCTCGATATAATTATCGAGGTTTTTTTTATTTATACTCACTTACGAAATGAAACTTCACATTAGGATATTTAGATTGAGTCATCTGTAAAGTAAAGGAAGAATCAGCAAAAAAGACTAAATGTCCTCTTTTATCTTTAGCTAAAAACCTTGATTTCACTCGTTTAAATTCTAAAAACTCTTCACTTTTTACATTGTCAGTTTCAACCCAGCAAGCTTTATGAACATTTAAGTTTTCATAACGACAAGTGGCACCATATTCATGTTCTAATCGATATTGTATTACTTCAAACTGTAATGCTCCTACAGTACCAATTACTTTTCTTCCATTAAGTTCTAAGATAAAAAGTTGTGCAACTCCTTCGTCCATTAATTGATCAATACCCTTTTCAAGCTGTTTGCTTTTCATTGGATCTGCATTGTTAATGTATTTAAAGTGTTCTGGAGAAAAGCTTGGAATACCTCTGTAGTTCATTTTTTCTCCTTCAGTTAAGGTATCACCAATTTTAAAATTACCAGTATCATGAAGCCCGACAATGTCACCTGGATAGGATATATCTACAATTTGTTTCTTTTCAGCAAAGAAAGCATTGGGGCTAGAAAATTTCATGTTTTTATTATTACGAACATGAAGATAAGGTTTGTTTCTTTCAAAAGTTCCTGAAACAATTTTAATAAAGGCTAAACGATCTCTATGTTTTGGATCCATGTTAGCATGAATCTTAAATACAAACCCGCTAAATCCTTTTTCATCTGGTAATACTAACCTAGTATCACTTTCTTTTGGTCTTGGGGTAGGTGCAATTTCTACAAAACAATCTAATAATTCACGAACACCAAAACTATTTAAAGCAGATCCAAAAAATACAGGTTGTAATTCGCCATTTAAATATTCTTCCTTATTAAATTCAGGATAGATTCCCTCCATTAATTCTAATTCTTCACGTAAGGTATCCGCTGCTTCAGGGGTAATTAAATCATCTAAAGAGCTATCATTGATGTCTTCAATTTCAATAGTCTCTTCAATATTCTTTCTACTATCCCCGCTAATAGATTCACATTTTTTTCCCAGATATTATAAATACCTTTAAAATCGTAACCCATTCCAATAGGACAACTTAAAGGAGTAACCCTTAGTTTAAGTTTTTGTTCTATTTCATCTAACAATTCAAATGCGTCTTTTCCTTCACGATCTAATTTGTTGACAAATACAATCATTGGGATATTTCGCATTCTACATACTTCAACTAATTTTTCAGTTTGCTCTTCAACACCTTTTGCAACATCTATTACAACAATTACACTGTCAACAGCAGTTAGTGTTCTAAATGTATCTTCAGCAAAATCCTTGTGACCAGGTGTGTCTAAAATATTAATTTTTATACCATTGTATTCAAAAGCCAAAACAGAAGTAGCAACAGAGATTCCTCTTTGGCGCTCAATTTCCATAAAGTCACTTGTGGCTCCTTTTTTAATTTTGTTGCTTTTAACTGCACCAGCTTCCTGTATAGCACCGCCAAACAATAATAGCTTCTCTGTTAAAGTAGTTTTCCCCGCATCTGGATGTGATACAATACCAAAGGTTCTTCGTCTTTTAATTTCTTCAAGAAATGACATAAAAATTAAATTTTGGCAAAGATAATATTATTAACTGCAATAAAAATTATTGATG
>JAHRWC010000414.1 GCA_019090365.1 Flavobacteriaceae bacterium | reverse complement strand
TTTGTAGCAGTATTACCTTTTACACCTGGCTCAGTGCTTTTTATCTCTAAAATTACATGAGCGGGTAAATCTACTGAAAGTGGCATATTATCTTCAGTATTAATCTGGATAGTAACAATTTCTCCTTCTTTCATTAAGTCGGAATTATCTAGAGCATCTTTTTCTAATTGAATTTGCGAATAATCAGCATTATTCATAAAATGATAAGTATCTCCATCATTATATAAAAACTGAAATTTATGTGTTTCAACACGAATATCTTCAATTTTATGGCCTGCTGAAAAAGTATTATCAATTACTTTTCCTGAAGTTACACTTTTTAATTTTGTACGTACAAAAGCTGGCCCTTTACCAGGCTTAACATGTTGAAAATCTATAATTTTATAAATATCATTACTATATTTTATACATAATCCTTTTCTAATATCTGAAGTACTTGCCATAATTTATTTTGAATATTTTATTTTTTAATTTGAGCTAAAGTATCCTTTCATTATTCCTCGCTTAGAGTTCTTAATGAATTGTAGAATCTCATCTCTTTCAGGAGTCGCCTCCATTTCAGCTTCAATGATACCAGCTGCTTGTGTTGTGTTATAATTTTTTTGATATAATAATCGGTAGATATTCTGAATTTCTCTAATCTTTTCTGGAGTAAATCCTCTACGTCTTAATCCTATTGAGTTGATACCAACATATGATAATGGTTCTCTTGCACCTTTAACAAATGGCGGTACATCTTTACGCACTAATGATCCACCAGTAATAAAGGCATGGTTCCCTAACATACAAAATTGATGTACGGCGGTCATTCCAGCTAAAATCACAAAATCACCTACTGTAACATGACCTGCCAATGTACTATTGTTAGAAAAAATACAATTATCACCCACTAAACAGTCATGTGCAATATGGCAATAAGCCATAATCAAACAATTTTTTCCAATAACAGTTTTTCCTCTATCAACAGTACCTCTATTTATAGTAACATACTCTCTAAGTGTAGTATTATCACCTATTATTGCTACTGTTTCTTCATCTTGAAACTTTAGATCTTGAGGTATTGCAGAAATTACTGCTCCAGGGAAAATATTACAATTTTTCCCAATTCTCGCACCTTCCATAATGGTTACATTCGAACCAATCCAAGTTCCTTCTCCAATAACTACATTATTGTGAATTGTTGCAAAAGGTTCAATAACTACATTTTTAGCAATTTTTGCTCCAGGATGTACGTAAGCTAAAGGTTGGTTCATCTATGTGTTTTTAGTTTTTACTATTTGTGCCATAAGTTGAGCTTCTGCGACTATTGCATTATCTACATAAGCTTTACCAGACATTAATATAATACCACGTCTAATTGGTATGTCGAGTTTTAAATCGAATATAATTGTATCTCCAGGGTTTACTTGTTTTTTAAACTTTACATTATTTATTTTCATAAAAAATGTTAAGTAATTTTCTGGGTCTGGAACAGTACTTAATGCTAAAATACCTCCTGTCTGCGCCATGGCCTCAACAATAAGAACACCTGGCATTACTGGAGCTCCAGGGAAATGTCCAACGAAAAATGGTTCGTTCATTGTTACATTTTTAAGCCCTACTACATGTTTGTCAGATAATTCTAATATTTTATCTACAAATAAAAATGGGGGTCTATGTGGAAGCATTTCCATTATAGCATTTACATCTTTAACTGGAGTTTTAAAAATATCGAATTTTGGAACTTTATTACGCTTTTCAGCCTTAATAATTTTTGAAAGTTTTTTAGCAAATTGTGTATTTACTAAATGACCAGGTTTATTAGCGATTACCTTACCACGAATTGGCATACCAATTAATGCAAGATCCCCTATTACATCCAATAATTTATGCCTAGCTGCTTCATTTGGATGATGCAATGTTAAATTATCTAGAATTCCATTTGGTTTTACTGAAATATTATCTTTTCCAAAAGCTACTCTAAGTTTCTCCATTGTTTCGGGAGATAATTCTTTATCTACATAAACAATTGCATTGTTTAAATCGCCACCTTTAATAAGACCGTGCTCCAACAACATTTCAATTTCATGTAAAAAACTAAACGTTCTAGCATCGGCTATTTCTGATTTAAATTCAGATATATGATCTATTGAAGCATTTTGCGTACCTAAAACATTAGTACCAAAATCAACCATAGTAGTAACTTGGTATTCATCTGAAGGCATTACAATAATTTCACTTCCCGTTTCATCATCTTTATAAGTGATGACATCTTTAATAACATATACTTCTCTTTCAGCTTCTTGATCAACAATACCAGCTTCTTCAAGTATTTCAACAAAAAACTTTGAAGAACCATCCATAATTGGAGGCTCTGAAGCATTTAATTCTATAAAACAATTGTCAACTTGAAGTCCTACTAATGCTGCTAAAACGTGTTCAGAAGTATTAATTTTAACACCCATTTTCTCAAGGTTAGTACCTCGTTGAGTGTTTACGACAAAATTAGCATCTGCTTCAATGGTTGGATTTCCTTCTAGATCTGTTCTTATAAAAGAATAGCCGCTATTTTCTGGTGCAGGTTTAAATGTAATTGTAACATCTTTTCCTGTATGTAATCCAACACCTGTAAGAGAAACATCTTTAGCTATAGTGCGTTGCTTTACCATGCCTTCAGTCATTTTATTTTTTTTCTAAATTGTTTATTCTTTCTATAATCTTTGGAAGGTTTTTAAAGTGCACATAGCTCTTATTATAGTCACCGTAATTTAGAGCTGGTGAGCCTTGTAGCGTTTCATTATCTTTTACATTTCTTCCTATTCCACTTTGTGCTTGAATACGAACATTATCACCAATAGTAATATGCCCTACAATACCAACTTGCCCACCAATCATACAGTTCTTACCAATCTTTGTAGAACCAGCAATTCCGGTTTGAGCAGCAATTACAGTATTTTCTCCAATTTCTACATTATGAGCAATTTGAATTTGATTATCCAACTTCACTCCTTTTTTAATAACTGTAGATCCTAAGGTCGCTCTATCAATTGTAGTTCCAGCACCAATATCTACATTATCTTCCAAAATAACATTTCCTGTCTGAGGAACTTTTGTGTATTCACCTTTTTCATTTGGAGTAAATCCAAATCCATCTGCACCTACAATCGCGCCACTATGTATTACACAATTCTGACCAACGATCGAATCTGAATATATCTTAGCTCCAGCAAATACAATTACATTATCAGCTAATTTTACATTATCACCTATAAATACATTCGGATAAATTTTCACATTATTTCCTATCGATACGTTGTCTCCCAAGTACGAAAAAGCTCCTAAGTATAAGTTTTCACCGTATGTAGCTGAATCTGAAATAAAAGCAGGTTGTTCAATGCCTGTTTTATTCATTTTTACTTGATTGTAATAATCTAATAATTTTGAAAATGCTTTGTAAGCGTCCTCTACACGTATTAATGTAGTTTTTATGTCATTTTCAGCAACGAAACCAGCATCTACAATGGTAATCGAAGCATCTGTGGTGTAAATAAATTGTGTGTATTTAGGATTTGCAAGAAAAGTTAAACTTCCCGCAACTCCTTCTTCAATTTTTGCAAGCTTAGAAACCTCAATTTCTGGATTCCCATCCACTTCACCTTCTAAAATTCCTGCTATTTGTGCCGCTGTAAATTTCACGCGTTAAAATTAGTTGTTAATATTAATTTTCATGCAAAAATAGAAAAAAAGGATAACTAAATTGATTTTGGGAAACACATATAATTTTTTACAACAACTTTCGACAATGCTTTTAGGTTTAATTGATCACTTGCTTTGGCTACATCGATGACTTTTCCTGACTTTGTTAATAGATTAATTGTATCCTTATCCATTCGATAAGCTTGATTAAATATAGTGCCCGTGAATACAAAATAGTTAGATTCACTTTCCAAAATATTAAATTTCTTCATTACTGCCTCTTTTTTCGCAGTAATATTTTCTTCTGAAATTTCTTCCGAAGTTATTTTAATTTTCAACAAATCTCTATTCAATAACATCTTAGAAATTGAACTTAACACAAAATCTTCTTCATTAATCCAAGACTTCATTGCCATTATTATATCGTAATCATCGAGTTTTGAAAATTTAGAAATTATCTCTTCATTAAAATTTTCTGAAGTAATTGAATGATTCATAAAATATGAAAGCGATTTACTTGCTGGAAGCTTTACCCCGTTTTTAGTAAGCTCTTTAGCTCTTTTCAACAACTTCATTAATAACTGTTCTGCAACCAAACTTGTTTTATGAAGATATACCTGCCAATACATTAATCGTCTAGCTATAATAAATTTTTCTACTGAATAAATCCCTTTTTCTTCAACAACAAGGTTATCATCTACAACATTAAGCATAGAGATTAATCGTTCTGAATTTATGGATCCTTCAGAAACACCTGTATAAAAACTATCTCTTTTAATATAGTCCAATCGATCCATATCCAATTGCCCAGAAACTAACTGATTAAAAAAGGCACGATGATATTCATTTTTAAATATTTGAATCGCTAGTGTTAATCTGTTGTTAAATTCGTCATTAAGAACGTCCATAAACTTCAATGAAATATCTTCATGACTTATGTTATTTACTATACTATGTTCCATAGCGTGTGAAAATGGACCATGACCTATATCATGTAGTAAAATAGCGATATAAAGAGCTTCTGCTTCTTCCTCTGAAATTTTAACGCCCTTAAAATGAAGCACCTGAACTGCTTTTTGCATTAAATGCATAGCCCCCATTGCATGATGAAAACGAGTATGATGAGCGCCAGGATATACCAAATACGACATGCCCATTTGCGATATCCTTCTTAACCGCTGAAAATATTTATGCTCAATTAATTCAAAAACAAGAATACTTGGAATAGTAATAAAACCATATATTGGATCGTTTATGATTTTGAGTTTGTTATTAGAATTCAAACTTTAACTTTTAATTAATACTGACATTATTTTTGTGAAGTAATCTAGGAATACTATTTGATAGATTTAAAATATAATCACTTCAGAAAAACAAAACAAATATACATATATGAACGACATAAAAGTACTTTGGGTAGACGATGAAATAGATTTATTAAAACCACACATTATTTTTCTTGAAAAGAAGAATTATAAAGTAACAACAGCTCAAAGTGGAACTGAAGCTCTAGAAGAAATAAACAAGGATAATTTTGACGTTGTATTTCTAGATGAAAACATGCCTGGACTTACAGGATTAGAGACACTTTCTGAAATTAAAGAACAGCAAGCTTCACTCCCTGTCATTATGATCACAAAAAGTGAAGAGGAGTATATCATGGAAGAAGCAATTGGGTCTAAAATTGCTGATTATTTAATTAAACCCGTAAATCCTAATCAGATACTTTTAAGTTTAAAGAAAACTTTAGATCATTCTAAATTAATTTCTCAAAAAACAACTTCCAATTATCAACAAGAATTTAGAAAAATTGCAATGGATTTATCGATGGTAAATTCATTTGAAGGTTGGGCAGAAATGTACCAAAAGTTGGTGTATTGGGAATTAGAGCTAGAAGATATTGATGACACGGGTATGTTTGAAATATTAGAGTCTCAAAAAAACGAAGCAAATACTCAATTCTGTAAGTTTATTGAAAAAAATTACCCCGATTGGTTTGATGGATCAACTGAAGCACCAACAATGTCTCACACTTTGTTTAAGGATAAAATCCTTCCACAAATTGATAAGCAAAAAACGCTATTAATCGTTGTAGATAATTTAAGGTATGATCAATGGAAAGCTTTTGAGCCGTTTTTAAATAGTTCGTATAAAAAGACTTCGGAAGAACTATTCTATAGCATTTTGCCTACTGCTACTCAATATGCAAGAAATGCTATTTTTTCTGGTCTAATGC
>JAHRWC010000413.1 GCA_019090365.1 Flavobacteriaceae bacterium | reverse complement strand
GCTCCTTCAAAATATTATATTGGTGAAAATTTTAAACATGTTGGAGCATCTTGGCTTACCAAAGAAAATACAACTGAAGAAACCAAAAACATCTTAAACTATGTTGATACAGTTTTTAAAACTGAAAAACCTAAGGTTATGCCAAACTTTATTGTGTTAGGATATTCGCAAGGAGTTTCTATTGCTTCTCGCTGGTTAGCTAGTCGTAAAATTCAGTGCAATCATTTAGTGTTACATTCTGGCGGAATTCCAGTTGAATTAAAACCTGAAGATTTTGAATATCTAGATACAACTTCCGAAGTCACTTATTTATATGGCAATAAAGATCAATATATCACTGAAGCCCGAAAAACCGAAGAATCGCTAAAAGGAACAAAACTATTTGGAAATCGTTTAAAAGTAGAGGTATTTGAAGGCATCCATGAAGTAAATACTTCTTTTACTAATCATTTAGTGAAGTCATAATTAATTAAAAGATAATTTTAATTTGTTTTTTTTGTATCTTTCTGAATATGAACCAAATAAAATAATTAATTATGAAAAAAATTACCCTCATTTTATTTTTGTGTTTAATTAGTTTTAATACATCTATCTATTCACAAAACAAAGCAACCTTAGACGAATTACTAGATAGACTTTCTGAAAACCATATGGGAAGTGTCACTGATGTTTTTTCTACTGAAGAAATTGAAACCCTAAAAAGTCACTTTTACACCCAAAATAATGAAGATACTGAATCAAGTGTTTTGTTTGGAAATAGATTGTTTACCTCAACTGAAAATGTAGAAATTAATGTAGTTGCTATTGATTCAGATGACTTATCAATGTTTAATAATATAGGTCCTTCTCCTTTAACTGAGTTTGAAGGTGCTGGGGTTGTTATTTTAGAAGATAATGCTACTGTAATTGTTGATAATGTAGGAAATATTTTTATGCGCCCTTTAGGCACAAATACTTATAACAATATTGGCTTTGCGAATGCTCCTCCAGGTGAATCATTCACAGGATTAGAAAGGCTTAGTGATGGAACAGTTTTTGGTTTATCTACAGATGGAGTAGGTAGTACAACACTTTCAGTATTTGATTTTGATGTAAACCCAATTGAAGTAACTCCTATTGGCCCAACAGGGCAAGTATTAGGAATTGCTTTAGGACGTGATGATAATGATTTATTATACTCTCACGACCTCGATACTGATGAGCTTGTACTAATAGATAAAACAACTGGAGTTAGTGTACCCGTGGGCCCTATAGGTTTTGATGCAAATTTTGGACAAGGAATGAGTTGGGATCCACATACTCAAAAATTAATGATGACTGCTTTTAACAATGGTCTTTTTGATTCCGAATTACGTGAAGTAAACACAGATACTGGACTAACAATTACCCTAGGTACTATTACACCAGGAAGTTTAGACCAATTTGGATTTGTAGATGCATTTCCTGAAAATTTAGGAATAGATGAAAACCAACTTGATGGGTTTACTTTTAGCCCAAATCCAGCTACTGCATTTATTGATTTTAAAGCTAATAGCGCTATTAATTCTATCGAAATCTATAACATCCTAGGGCAAAAAGTATTACAGCAATCTATAGAAGCTATTACTTCTAGGGTTGATATACAATATTTAAAATCAGGTTATTATATTTTAAATGTTACTGTAAATGGAAATAAAGGTTCGTTTAAACTTTTAAAACAATAAGAAAGTCTATACTTTAAAAAAGCAAGCTAGTTAGCTTGCTTTTTTTATTTCTATAATAATGGCTCTCCATTTTACGTAAAAACACCTATTTTAATTAATTTCATTTTCGAATAACTTCATGCTATTATTCTTTTAAAAAATAGAGCTATGTCGAAATCATTATCAACTCCACAACCTAAGCAAATTACAATAAACGGAACACAATATTCTTTACTTGCATTTTATTACCCAGGATATAATGAAGCATGGGATAATACTTACCAAGCACCATTTATGGGAAATTTTTACCCCTCTGTTTTTAGTATGACTATCGATACTATTACAGGAACATTTCATAATGCAGAGGCTGCATTTCAAGCCACCAAATGGTGGAAAAACGATGCAGCACGTACTCAGTTTGAAAATGCACTTACTGGAAATGAAGCATTTCATATTAAAAAAGGATTAAGTAAACCAGACTATAGTTATTGTAAATTAGGTCGCGATGGAGCAATGTTGAAAGTTGTAACTGAAAAATTTGCACTACCTGAGTTTAAGAAAGGGCTTTTAGCAAGCGGCGATGCTTATTTATTAGAGCATAATGCTATAAAAGGACGAGATAATTATTGGAGTGATGATCATGATGGAACAGGCACCAATATGCTTGGTATTACTCTTATGGATGTACGAAGTATACTAGGTGGTGAAGGTGTTCCTGGCGGTAATTATACAGTGAAGGATTTTACTCAATATATTTGATTTGATACTAGCATTTATAAGACACATTATTATTAAAGAAAAAAGAAGTAATTTGGTGTAGTCAAGTATTTATAATCTAATTAAAAAAAATGAGAAACTATTTATTAATTCTTCTTTCAGTTATTATTAGTTCATGTATTAATAATGATAAAAAGGAAGATTCTAAACCACAAATAAATACTACTCAAATAAATACAGAAATAAAAGCAAAAATAGATTTTCTGAATAAAGAAAAAAGTGCAATTGCTATTCTAGATGAAACTTATGAACCTTTCTTTTCTAAGCTTCAAATTAGGGAAATATCTGCTTTTACAAATGAAAAAGTTCCAACAAATGACATTCAAAAAGCTAGAGAATTTGCAAGAAGTAAATTTTCTTCTGCGGTCACAAATTTTAGTGAAGCTGAAAAAAAATGTATCACGTTTGTACTTCAAAAAGTAACCACTATTTTAGAAAAAGAAGGTATTACATTAATGACTAATCATCCATGGAATTTTATTAAAATTGAAGATTGGTTATGTGGAGGTTTTGCACATACTAGAGGTAATTATATAATTTTAAGTCAGAAGCATTTAGATCATTTAAACAAAGGCTGGAGCGACAACATGACTCCCGAAGAAGAGTTAACACTCGTTAAAAATTTAGGTAGTCTTTTAGTTCATGAACAAATGCACTCATTACAGCGATCTTATCCTAAAACATTTGAAAATTTATATGCTAATAATTGGAATTTCATTAAAGCAACTGTAGCCGATGAAGATTTAATTACCATCAATCAAGTTTCCAATCCAGATGCACCTATCGCAAACTGGTTAATTCAAAATAATGATGAGTTGTACTGGGTGAGAACATTACTAAAAGAAGAAAATGAAATTCCTATTATGGGTAGAGATTTTATTGATAACGTATTTACCATTGAAAATAGTAATGGAATTTATTCTGTTAAAAAGGATAGCAATGAAATCTTAATTTTAAAATCGATTTCAGATATTGATTTCTATCCAAAATCATTTCCAACAAATAGAGGTTTAGATCATCCAAATGAAATTTCTGCATATATGTTTTCAATGTATTTTGAAGCTTTAGTTTCAGAAAGCATTCCTTTTAAAAATGTTGAGGTAGATGCTTCCAAAAACGCAAAATCATTTGTAAATTGGATTGATAAAGAAATGAATTAATTTCAAATTTAATTATGAATTTAAAAGGAGTTTTCATCTTATTAATAGTTCTCAGTCTAATTGTATTATTCTTTTTTGCTCCTTATATCGTTTTTCAAAATCAATCTGCTTTAGAGTATAGAGACAATCAGATAATTGATCATTGGAAAGATGAAAATACTGATTTTAGAATAATCTTACTGGCTTTATTCTACCCTATACTATTAATTCTAGAATCTACTTTTTGGAGTACTCGTAAAGTTATTTGGAAACGCATTCTATTACTCTTACAAAGTATTTTAGTTTTTAGTGGTGGCTTTTTTATATGGTTTGTAATGTCATTTCATCTTTTTACAGGACCTTATGAATATCAACTAGTTTTTTATTTAATTATCATTTATCTATCCATAGGCATTGCATGGAATCTATTACTTGCCATTCCATTTTTTGATAAAAATAAGAAGATTTCAAATTCATTTAAAGCGCTTTCACTTCAGAAAAAAAATGAACCTATAACTTCTAACGACTAATCGGCTTAACAAGAATAAGGAAGGATTCTAAATTAATTCATCTACCTTGTTAACAATAAGTTGAAATGCAACACTAAGATTAAAGTTATATTAATATTACAATTTTATAACTACTAACTTATAATCTCAAGGTATGAATCATTCTATAATAAAAAGTCAATTTTTTAGTATCATAATTATTGTTTGCTTATTTGCTTGTAAAAGTGAAACAAAACAACCAAATCCAGATTTAGCTTCTATTGATTTTTTAAGAGGAGATTTATTATTATGTGGAGACGGGCAATTTGGAGAGTTAAAATTCTCACTTTCATGTAATTATGAAACAAGAGAAACTTTTGATTTAGCCGTAACTTTATTACATTCTTTTCAATACAATGAATCTGAAAAAGCTTTTGTAAAGGTTATTGATGCAGATCCAAACTGTCCTATGGCTTATTGGGGAGTTGCAATGAGTATTTATCATGCAGCTTGGTTTCCACCTTCAAAAGAAGATTTAATTAAAGGCTCGAAAGTATTAAAAATCGCCAAGAATTTATCGATGGAAGATAAACAACGAGATTATATTAACGCTATTGATGCTTTTTATACCGATTGGGAAACCATTGATCATAAAACAAGAGCAAAACGTTTTGAAGCGAAAATGGAACAGGTTTACCTGAAATATCCTGAAGATATTGAAGCGGCTATATTTTATTCTTTGGCATTGTTTTCAACTAGAGATCGCATTGGAAAAGAATATGTAAATGAAAGAAAAGCTGGAGAAATCCTTGAAGAACTTTTTAAAGATAATCCAAATCACCCTGGCATTGCCCATTATATTATTCATAATTATGATAATCCAGTTTTAGCTCAAAATGGTCTAGAAACAGCAAGACGTTATGCGACAATTGCTCCTTCTTCAGCTCATGCTCAACATATGCCATCCCATATTTTTACTCGATTGGGAATATGGCAGGAGTCAATAAGTTCTAATTTGCAATCTACTGAAAGCGCTAGATGTTATGCTGAATCCGCTGCATTGTCTGGCTCATATTTTGAAGAGTTACACGGCATAGATTATTTAGTGTATGCCTATCTCCAAAAAGGGGATAATACCAATGCACAACTACAATACAATTTGGTGAAAGAGCGTAAAAAATTTCACCCTATGATGTTAACGGCAGTAACATATCCATTAACTGCAATTCCTGCAAGACTTGCGCTTGAAAATAAAGATTGGAAAAAAGCATCCAATTTAAAAATACAGGATGTAGAAATAAATTGGGAGAAATTCCCTTGGCAAGAAGCCATACACCATTTTGCTGTTGCATTAGGAGCAGTAAATACTAATGATTTTATCACTGTTGATATAAAAATTGAAACTTTAAAAAAGTTACATCAAAAGCTGATTGCTCAAAATGATAAAACAAAAGAAATTCAAATTAAACAAGTAGAAATTCAAATTAAAACAGCTCAAGCTTGGTTAAGTTTTAGACAAAATGATACTAAAAACGGCCTTGCACTTATGAAAGAAGCTGTAGAAATTGAAAAGAAAACAAGTAAACATCCTGTAACTCCTGGCGATGTTTTACCTGCTATTGAATTACTTGGCGATATGCTTTTAGAACTAAATAAACCTAATGAAGCATTAGCAGCATATGAAGAAAATCTAATTGATCGTCCTAATAGATTTAACGGAATATATGGAGCTGCAATTGCAGCACAACAATCTGGTAATTTAGAAAAAGCTGCCCTGTACTTCAACCAATTGATCGAATTATCTAAAAATTCGAATAGTAACAGGCTAGAACTCATAGAAGCAAATAAATTTATTAAAACACAAAAGGTTATATGATTAAAAGTAAACTAATAATTTGCCTTCTACTTTTAAACTTATTCAGTTTTTCAGCTTGTAAACAAAAGACCTCTGAAGTTTTACCTATTTATAATCCTTCAGATTTAAATGCAGAATTAGTAGATAAAAGTTTACAAAAAGCCAATAGGAATCATATTGTTTCAGATTTTGAACTTATCAATCAAAATGGTGAAACAATAACTCAAGAAGACTATAAGGATAAAATTTATATAGTCGATTTCTTCTTTACTAAATGTGGTACCATCTGCCCTATTATGACTAATAATATGGCAAAAATTCAGAATGAATTTTCAGAAAATGATGCCATAAAATTATTATCAATATCTGTTACTCCAACAATTGATAGTGTTTCTGTGCTTAAAAAATATGCAACAGAAAAAGGAGTGTTTGATTCAAAATGGAATATTACCACAGGAAATAAAAAGCATATTTATGACTTAGCGCGAAAAAGTTATTTTGCAGTTGTGGAACAAGGAGACGGTGGTTTACAAGATTTTATTCATACTCCAAATTTCATTTTGATAGATACTAAAAAACAAATTCGCGGTATCTATGACGGCACAAAAGATGAAGAAATAACTCGTATTATAAAAGATATTGAGCAACTAAATAAAACTGGCAACTAATTATTTTTTTAAATTAATATCTGCAATACTTTTAATTTTATTTCTTTCTAAAAAGGCGTCAATAGTTTCAAAATGTTCAATTACTCTCTGGTCTTTAAACTCAAATACTTTTTGAGATAATCCTTGTAAAAAATCTCGATCATGAGAAACTAATATCAAAGTACCATCAAATGAAAGCAATGCTTCCTTCAACACATCTTTCGATTTTAAATCTAAATGATTTGTAGGTTCATCCAAAATTAACAAGTTAACAGGTTCTAATAAAAGTTTAACCATTGCTAGCCTAGTCTTTTCTCCTCCAGATAACACGCTCACTTTTTTATCAATATCATCACCACTAAACATAAAGCGGCCCAAAATATTTTTAATCTGAGTACGAACATCACCTTTTGCAACCTCATCAACTGTTTGAAAAATAGTAAGGTTAGGGTCTAATAATGAAGCTTGATTTTGAGCAAAATAACCCACTTTTACATTATGGCCTAATTGACAAGTACCTGTTATTTCAATTTCATTTAAGATCGCTTTTATCATAGTTGATTTACCTTCACCGTTTCTACCAACAAAAGATACTTTTTCACCACGAGCAATTGACATATTAGCATCTTTAAAAACTACTTGTTCGTCATAAGACTTAGAAACATCTTTCACTGTTACTGGATAATCTCCTGAACGAGGTGCTGGAGGAAAACGCAATTTTAATGAAGAAGTGTCTATTTCATCAATCTCAATTATGGTAAGTTTTTCAAGCATTCGCTCACGAGAAGACACTTGATTTGTTTTTGAATATGTGCCTTTAAATCGTTCAATAAAAGCCATATTATCTGCTATTATTTTTTGTTGTTCTTGATAAGCCTTTATTTGATGAGATCTTCGGTCTTCTCTTAATTGCAAGTAATGTGTATAGTTAGCCTTGTAATCGTAAATCTTTCCCATGGTAACTTCGATGGTACGATTGGTAATGTTATCAATAAAAGCTCGATCATGAGATATTACCATCACAGCATCGGCCTTATTAATTAAAAAGTCTTCTAACCAAATTACAGATTCAATATCGATATGATTTGTTGGCTCATCCAATAAAATTAAATCGGGTTTTTGTAATAAGATTTTTACCAGTTCAATTCTCATACGCCATCCACCACTAAACTCATTTGTTTGTCGTGTAAAATCTTCCTGCTTAAAACCTAATCCTTTTAATGCCTTTTCAACTTCAGCATCATAATTTACATCTTCTAGCGCATAATACTTTTCACCTAGATCTGAAACTCTTTCAATGATCGACATGTAGGCATCACTTTCATAATCAGTACGAGTTTCAAGCGACTTATTTAGTTCTTCCATTTCGTCGCGCATTTCAAATACATGCTTAAATGCCTTAGCTGCTTCTTCAAAAACTGTACAGTTATCTTCAGTTAACAAATGTTGTGGTAGGTAAGCAATGACGGCATCTTTAGGAGCGCGTACATTTCCTCGAGTTGCTTTTTGTGCTCCTGCTACAATTTTCATCATAGTTGATTTTCCTGCGCCATTTTTACCCATTAAAGCAATTTTATCGGTAGGATTTATAACAAAAGAAACATCACTAAAAAGAGTAGTACCACTAAACTCAACTGCTAAATTATCAACTGAAATCATATTATTTTTTTGAAATGCAAAACTACTAAAAAGTGTAAAAGACTTATTCGATAATATTTATTAATTTTAAAGAACTAATTTATCTAAAAAAACAAAAATCTATGTGGGAAGAAAACTTAAAGTTAATCGATCAATTAGTAGAATTATGTCCAAGGTTTGAAAGAAAAGGAAAAACCATGCCCTATACTTCAGCCAATGGCTATATGTTTTCTTTATTAAATAAAGCTGGTGAGTTTGGAATCCGACTTCCAAAAGAAAGAGGAACAGAATTTAAAGAAAAGTACAATAGTACTATATTCAAATCTCATGGAGCTGTTATTAAAGATTATGTATTAATCCCAGATAGTTTATTTCAAGACTTAGATCAACTAGCTATTTATTTAAATGAAGGTTATGATTTTGTAATGACTTTAAAACCTAAATAAATTAATATTTCTCTTTTTTCATACCTCCGCACATAGTTGTAGCTGCAGTAAACGCTTTGATAAAACGTTCGGGCTGACCTTCAATATCACCTAAAGATGTAAATTTTATATGTAAGGTATTAATTTCATCTTTATGCACACCATTATGTGATCCTGAATGAGCTACTTTTATTCTGTCTCTTATACACATCTGACGCTGCCG
>JAHRWC010000412.1 GCA_019090365.1 Flavobacteriaceae bacterium | reverse complement strand
CACCAGATGTTTGGTCAATTGAAGAAGGTCACCTCACTCCTACCATGAAAATGAAACGTAAAGTTATTAAAGAAAAATATTTAGACCTTTACAATAAAATTTATGAGCATTAAACTCTTTATTTTATAAACTTAAAATAATCTAATAACACTTGATCATTTTTCTTACTAGGTGTAAATATTTCTAGTAATTGTGGTTGGTCATTATTCTGAAAAAATATTGAAATCCTTTCTTCTAAATCTTTCACATTTGAAGTAGAATTATAATTAATACCATACATTTCACAAAGGTTTTTGGCTTTATGTGAATGCTTCGTCTCAAAATAAGTATCAAACTTTTCAGTATTTTTTTCTCCTGGTAAAATTCTAAAAATACCTCCTCCTCCATTGTTGATTACAATAATTTTGAAATTCTTCGGAATGTAACTATTCCATAGTGCATTACTATCATACAAAAAACTAAGATCTCCAGTAATAAAAACAGTGGGCAAATCTGATGCAATTGCTGCTCCAATAGCTGTACTCGTACTGCCGTCAATTCCACTAGTTCCTCGATTACAAAAAACTTGCAATGAACTTTCTAAATTAAATAATTGCGCATATCGAACTGTTGCACTATTACTTAATTGTAATTGGAAATTAGAAGGAATATTTTTAAAAATAGTAGAAAATGCTTTAAAATCTGAAAAAGGAATAATCTCTAAATACTTTTTATGCCGTTTTAGACGATACTCTTTAATAGCTAATAAAGTATTCTTGTAATCACTTTTAAGTTTATAAGTATTTGACAGTATATCTTCTAAAAAAGTTGAAGGAGACATCTTCACATGATTTGATAAAGCAAAATAAGTGTCATAAGCTTTTTTATCATCTACATGCCAATGATGTTTAGGTGAATAATTACGTAAAAAAGATTTTACTTTTTTTGAAATAACCATCCCTCCAAACGTTAGTAACAAATCTGGTTGTATTGTTTCAAAATCATGTTCTTCCAAAGGAGCAATTAATTGATCGATTGCGCTTATACAATCATTATGATGCAAATTTGAAGTAGTTTCAGTAAAAACAATCACACTTTCATCTTCAATCAACGCATCTATAATTTTCTGTTGAATACTATTAGGAGTTAAAACACCTACTAATACAAGTTTCTTTTTAGCCTTTTCCCAAATTGGAAAGTATTCTGAAAGATCTTCTTTTAAAGGTTCTACTTTTTCTTCAGAATAATTTGATACATCAACCTGAAGTTTATCTACAGTTTCATATAAAGGTTCAGAAAATGGCACGTTTATATGCACAGGACCTTTCTGATTTTTAGCAATTCGTAAAGCTCTATTTATTTCAATTTCATTATCTCTTTGAAATGAATCACCTTCCTTACAATTTGCATTATATAAAATATGGTTTCCAAATACATTCTCTTGTTGAATAGTTTGTCCATCACCAATTTCTAAAAGATGTTCTGGGCGATCTGCAGATATTACTATCAAAGGTATATCGCTATAAAATGCTTCTGCAATAGCTGGGAAATAATTTAATAATGCCGAACCAGAAGAACATACTAAAGCAACTGGTTCTTTTAATTGTTGAGCCAAACCTAAAGCAAAAAAAGCTGCACATCGTTCATCAACAATACTATAATTTTTAAAAGAATGGTTTTCTGTAAAACCAATTGTTAAAGGAGCATTTCTGGATCCAGGAGAAATCACAATATTATTTACCTCATAATTAAGGCATAACTGAGTAATAGTTTGTGATAAAATTTTATTGGAAAATTTCATTGCTCAAATGTACAAATACCAATAAGAATATTAAAGCATTGGTTGAAGTACCTGTAACATTGTTTGCAATTTATTTTGAGTTTCGTTCCACTCTTCAACATTAATAGAATCCTTAGTTATACCGCCCCCCACATATAATCTTGCATTTTCTTTCTCAATTTTCATACATCGAAGGTTTACATACAATTTTGAGCAATTCTCTTTGCCACAAATTGGGCCTAAAAACCCCGTATAAAACTCACGATTATAATTTTCATTATTTAAAATGAATTGTTTAGCTCTCTCTTTAGGTGAACCACTAACTGCTGGAGTGGGATGTAATACAGATGTAATATTAGATAAGGTTGTTTTCCCTTTATTAAAAATACCCGTAAAATCTGTTCTTAAATGAACTAAAGAAGCTGCCTTATAATTATATGTTTTTGACACTTTTAAAATCGAAGTAACACGCTCTAAACTAGTGGTTATTGAATCTGTAACAATTCTCTGTTCTTGCTTTTCTTTTTCAGACCAACGTGGCTGTATTTTTTCATGATACTTTTGTGTTCCTGCTAATGCCATTGTTTGAAATGCCGTTCCATCGGTTTTCAAAAGTAATTCTGGCGTAGCTCCACACCATAAACCAGTTTCTGGGTGAAACCAAACATATCTAAATGCAGGTTTATGTAAATTTAAAACCCTAGAAATTAAAATAGATAAATCGAAATTTTTTAAAGGAAAAGATTCTCCTCTAGAGATAACAATTTTAGAATTTAATCCTGAATGTATTGCTTCTTTTGCTTTTTCAACTAATTGACAATATTTATCTTTCTTTTTCTTATTCTTCTTTAATACAATTTCATGTGAATCTATTGATGTACTAATGTAGTTTACTTCAATAACTTCGCTCGATTCTTTTGGAATACAAATTGCTTCTTCTTCATAATCAAAAGGAGCAAACACAAAACTATCTGAAGAAAAATCATCAGTTTTACAAAGCATTGTATTTTCTTGAAACAACGCAGTAATCGTATCACTATCTGGTAATGAATATAATACAAAAGGCAAATTCTCAACAAAATGAGCTTTCACTTTTTCAATTAAGGAGTAATAGGACATAGGTAAATTTACAAATAAAAAGCTATAGTTGTAAGCTTTACCAAAGAAATGAGTTCATCAGCTTCATTTGTAATTTTTATTTGCCATAATTGTGTAGTTCTTCCTTTATGTAAGGCTGTTGCTGTAGCATAGACATAACCATCTTTTACACTTTTTACATGATTTGCAGAAATTTCTAAACCACGTAAACTAATATTTTCAGCACCTAAAAACACTAAAGCAGCTGCACTACCTATGCTTTCGGCTAGAGCTACTGAGGCTCCTCCATGCAACACTCCATCTGGCTGATGTACTCTTTTATTTACAGGCATTTTTGCTACTAAAGTAGTATCCGTAACATCTATAAAAACAATGTCTAAAGTTTCCATTAAAGTGTTTTTGCAAATTGCATTACACTTGTTTAATATTTCTTCTTTGGTATTCTTCATTCTAATATTTTACATTTGCAAAAATACAAAATTGTAAAACTCTTTATGTCTATTGAAAAAAAGGTTTCATATACAACAACAAATACGTACCATACATTGAATACTTATTCTGAAAAAACTAAAAATGTTTGGTTGGTTTTTCATGGAATGGGTTATTTAAGTAAATATTTTTCTAGGTATTTTTCTGAACTTTCTTCTGAAGAAAACTTCATTATAATACCTCAGGCTCCTTCAAAATATTATATGGGTGAAAATTTTAAACATGTTG
>JAHRWC010000411.1 GCA_019090365.1 Flavobacteriaceae bacterium | reverse complement strand
ATGGCTGTAACATAATTGTTGACGATATAATACGCTAACGCGTAGGTTATATCTACAATTATGTTAAATACACGGTATTCGCCATTTTACTAACATAATACAAAATGTACTATAATTTATATTATGTCAAATAGATGTTTTAGCAACGCCCACTATCACCTCTTATATATACCCACATTTGTAATATTTGAATTATTAAAATATTATTCCAAACTCCCAGCTCCAAGATTTGCCATGAAACGCAACATAGGATCGCCCTTTATGTCAATCACGTATTTGCAGTCGGAAACTATTCCGGCAGTATAAACACTCTTTTCTTCATGGGTTAATTTAGTTACATCCTTAATTGTAAATTCTGTCCACTTGAAAGCTCCTGGTGTAAGATTATTACTTTCTATCTTAAAAACAATCTCCTTCATATTTCCTGTGTTCCTACGTTTGGTTTCATAAATGTTAAACGCCATTGTTCCCATAGATACAACTAGCGTAACTACTTTCCCTTTAGCAATCAATAAAGTAAATCTATTATCCGTTGGATCAGCACCAACCATTTCACCACTGAACTGAATATAATCGCTTAATTTCTTAACGCTAGTTTCTTGAACTTCTTCCTCTTCAATAATTACCAACTTGGGTACAGCTATAGTTTTCGTGTTAGCAACTAATTTACTTCTTTGTATCGGCATAAATTTCTTTAAAGAATGCCAAGGTTGAATCATATTGTATGCGTCTATACCTGATGGCATAATGTACGTTTGACCATTTTCCTGTACCGTATTGAATATAAGTTGGTGTACCCATGATTTACGCTCATTCCAAATCAATCCAGTAACCATACTGCCTTTGACTTCCCAAATCATAAAATGGTCTGGCGGAAAAACTTCTATACCAATACGTTCTTCTTGAATTGAATTGGCTTTTGCAAAGGAAGGTGCTAAAAGCATTTTTAACTGCGCCTTACTTATTTCTTCCTCATTTACCATGCCTTGTAAAAGAGCCTCTACTACTTGTGTTGCTGGTGTACTTGCAACCTGAGCAATTCCGAAATTTGTATAAACTAATGCACAAAAAAACCAATATTTAATTCTCATAGCGTATTATTAATAAGACTAAAATACTATTAATTCTTTATAAATTGTTGGGTGGTAGCACTTTCTGAAGTTCTTATTTCAATTAAATACATTCCTGTTTGTATATCTGCTACAGAGATTTGCTTTTTTGTATTTAGATTTTTAAACTCAATAAATTTAACTTCTTGCCCCAATACATTATATATTGAAATACTTTGTAGCGTTTGAGATACTCTACTTTCAATATTCAATACATTCGAACTCGGGTTTGGATACATAACAAATTCATTTTGTTGGTAATCGTTCAATCCTAAACCTGGATCATATTCATAAGCACCAAAATCAACTCTTTCAGTTCCATTAGTATCTCCATCAATAATTCGATTTAAACCATCTAAATCTTCAGATATAAACTGTATAAAGAAATCATCTCCTTCATCTATCACTGGAGAATTACTTTCTACATGTAAATCATTGTTTGCAGGATCCAAAAATAATGGATTACTTGCTGCATCATTTCCATCCAATCCTCCATTCCCCGAATTATCAAATCCTTGTAATAAAGTATTCGCATAATACTCATTTACAAAACTTCCAACAAAAACAATCTCATCAGTTCCTTCATCTTCGTTATTCCAAACAATCGTATTTGATAATCTTAAATATAGTTGTGTTAATGATTCATCTGTCAATGCATCAAAATATACAAAATCAGCTATGGGTGCTGCATTTTCAGTAAATGTACAGTTGGTTAGGTCTAAAAATGTTTCTGCAAAAAAATCAGAATCTATCTTTCTTAAATAGATAGCACCACCATGTTCAGTCGCTGTGTTGTCTTGAAATACACAACCTTCAAAAGTTTGATAGTTCTGTAATGCAGGTCCTAAATCTAAGTGCAATGCTCCTCCTTTTACTCCTGTATTACCTCTAAACACAGAATTCAAACAGGTAATGACAGATTTTGCCTCTCCTAATATATTAATACCTCCGCCAAATTCTGTTGATGTATTATTTAATATTCTACAGTTTTTAATGGTATAATAACTTTCATATAATTCAATTCCTCCAACTCCATTAGCCTCTCTTATAGTAACTCCATCAATAAGAATATTAAAACTTGCAATAGATTTCACTACTCTGTTCGAATTATCACTTGCATCTCCTTCAACCCCAATGTCACCACTTAAAATGGTTTCATAAGTTCTATAATCATGAGTATCTAAATCGATAGCACCATTGCTAGGTGAAAACCCTCCATAAACATTTACATCTGAAGGTAAATCAAATGAGAAAAAACGATTGGTGGTTTCTGTAGGTACATAAACACCTTCTGAAATAAAAATATCATCCTCAACTCCAGGTGAATTAGTAGCTTCATTGATAGCGTCTTGCAGGTTAGTATATGCATCATTCCATGAAGTTCCATCATTCGTTCCAGATGCATTTATATCAACATATATCTGCGCTTGTAGTCCAGAAATTCCTAATAATAAAACAAAGAGTAAAGTAGTGTTTTTCATGAAATCAATTTTCTACAAATATAGATTTTATGAGGCTGAAAAATGATAAATTTAAATTTCTTCTTTTTCTGTAATTACAAAATCTAAAGTATATGTTTTAGGGCTTGTAGCATCTACATTGTTATTAATAATAATAT
>JAHRWC010000410.1 GCA_019090365.1 Flavobacteriaceae bacterium | reverse complement strand
TCAGCTTTCCTAACATCCTCTTCCAAGTCTTTTACTTTTTTTATCGCATCTTCATACGCAGAAAAATTACTTTTCATTGCTTCAAATATTTCAAAATGGTGTAGATTTTTCTTTCACATTATTAAGTAATGAATATATTCCCTTCTATCTTTTTCAAAAAGCTCCTATATACATTTTAGGCTATAGCGCTATTGCTATCATTCTTCACTTTTATATTACCAATGAGCAACTTCAAATTGAAGTACAACACCTTTCTGAATTAAAAGACAATAATTTAAATTTATACAATCAGTTAAAATCTGAAGTTAATGACAAGGCAACAATCTTAAACATAAAAATTGGAAATAAACGTAAAATTATTCCTGTTGAAGAAATATTTTGGATTGAAGCTGATGATTACTGTGTAAAAGTTCATCTTAACAATAGCAAAACATACACAATGAGAAGTAGTTTAAAAGCATTAGAAGCAAAATTACCCATTCATTTTTTAAGAGTTCATAGAAAAGCTATTGTAAATATGAAAACTGCGAAAGAGTTGACCTCAGCTAAATCTCCTTTTCTAATTTTAAAGAACGATCATAAAATTCAAGTTTCAAAAAGTAATTTCAATAGAGTTAAAACTTTTATCTCTTAAAAGATAATTTCATTATTCCACTCACTGCATAAAACAACGGTTTCTCTGCATTACAATTAAGCACAAATCTTCTCATATTAAGTTTTACTGCAAATTAGCTTTTGCCTACTGCAATTTATAAAACATTCACTTCATTATTTCTTTGCTTTGATTTATATAATTTTAAAAAAGAAGATATGAAAAACTTTAAAACATCATTACTTATTCTTAGCCTTTTGGCTTCAACAACCTTACTTTCACAAATAAGATATTACGCCTGCAATAGAGCTTTAAATGCTGTAAACACATATGAGGAGGATGGCACATTTATAGAAGAGTTTATAACATCAAACTCCGGAGGGTTAACAAATCCTCAAGATATTGTTTTACATCCAGGTGGATTCCTATTAGTTACCGGAACTTTTAATGAAAGAATAAAAAAATACGATTTAGAAACTGGAGATTATTTAGGAGATTGGAGTGACAATAGTTTTGCATTAGGAAGGCCTTCAAAAATGAGTATTGGCCCTGATAACCTTTTATATGTAACTCAATGGGGACAGACCGCAGCTACTTCAAAAATTGTACGTTTTGATTTAGAAGGTAATTACCTAGGTCCTTTTACTCCTTCTGCTCCTACAGGTTTGGGGCATGTTTGGGATGAATCAGGTAATTTTTATTTAGCAATTTTCGGTGTAAATACAGGTATTGGAAACATTAGAAAATACAATACTGAAGGAAATTATACGGGGTTGCACATAGATAGTACTATTCTAGAAAACCCGACATACATATGGTGGGGAGATAATAATGAAATGTTTGTACAAGACTTTACAGCAGGAAAAGTTCTTCGTTACGATGCTAATGGAGATTATTTAGAAGATTTTATTACTGGG
This sequence comes from Flavobacteriaceae bacterium, assembly GCA_019090365.1. Taxonomy (GTDB): domain Bacteria; phylum Bacteroidota; class Bacteroidia; order Flavobacteriales; family Flavobacteriaceae; genus Marifrigoribacter. Next base: position 1,349 of record JAHRWC010000410.1, on the reverse strand, counting down.
TTAAATCAACCTGAAGGCTATACTTTTCTTCCTAATGGAAACTTATTAATTTCAGAACGTGGCGGAAATCAAATAATTGAATTTAATCCAGATGGCACTAATATTGGCCGCTGGGATAATGGAGGTGTTCTCACGGGAGTAAATTTTATTAAAGCCATAGATATTTCAGGCTTATCTGTAGCCGAAAACCAAATAAGCTCCAATTTCGTAAACCCAAGCATTGGTTCACAATTTATTTTTAATGCGCAAGTAATTTCCCAATTTAAGTCCATTTCTATTTATTCAACCTCTGGTCAATATATTTATGACATTGATATAAAAAACACAACACAATGGAATGCTAGTAAACTTTCTAACGGACTTTATTTTATGATTGCAATAGATGATTTAGGAGCAAAAAATATTCAAAAAATAATAATCAAAAATTAGTTGATACAATTATAATTTATCGAAAAGCCTTCAGAAATGAGGGCTTTTTTTATTTAGCGGAATTTAGTACTTTGGGTATCAAATCTTTTTGAAATGAAATACACCTTTTTATTACTTTTCTTTCCCTCATTATTATTTTCTCAATTAGACTCAAATTACGCTCCAACTCTAGAAAATCCTTTTGGTAAATTAAACCCAGGTGCTCCTATTCAGGTAGCAGATTACGCTCCATTAATAGGAATTTGTGATTGTACTTCAACACGTATAAAACAAGACCAAACTTGGGGAGAGTCACAAAAAATGGAATGGACTTTTAAATACATCATGAATGGTACAGCTGTTCAGGATGAATCTATAAAAGAGGACGGTTCTCACTCTGGAAGTATTCGACAATATATAGCCGACAGCTCAAGATGGTATGTGCATTGGTATTCGAACAAAACACCACCTACTTCATTACCAACTTGGGAAGGAAATAAAAAAGGAGATGATATTGTACTTTATAAAGAGCGAAAAGCTCCAAATGGTATGGATGGTTTTTATCGTTTGTCTTTTAAAAATATATCTGAAGATGGTTTTAATTGGATTGGTGAATGGGTAGATACTTCAGAAACTGTTGTTTTTCCTACTTGGAAAATTGATTGTATAAAACGTAAAAAACTTTCAGATAAAGAGATTATAGAAAAAAATACAACATCTTTCTCAAAAGCTTATATGGAATTAGATTATCAATCTTTAGCGAATCATTATTCAGAAGATGGAAAAATATTTCCAAATAATTCTGATATTATTTCAGGAAGAACAGCCATTAAAAGAAAATGGATGCTGCCTGAAGGAATGAGTATTAAATATCATAAAGTTACCGCTTCAGAAATTAAAATAATTGACGATTATGCTTACGATTATGGATATTATGAAGG
>JAHRWC010000409.1 GCA_019090365.1 Flavobacteriaceae bacterium | reverse complement strand
GATATTGAGAATGTTTTTTTTATAGGCAATGGTGTTGAAAAATTTAAAGCTATTTGCAACCATAAAAATGCAAAGTTTATAGAAAATAGAATGCCATCTTCTAAAGAAATGGCAATAATTGCTGAGCATAAACATAAAAAAAGCGACATCGAAGATGTCGCCTATTTTGAGCCTTACTATTTAAAAGATTTTAAAGCATATTAGCATCGCAATATTTAAGGGCTTTAATTAATCCTTTTTCGGTAGTAACGTTAATTTTATTGCTTTTTATATAAGCTTTTATTCCTTTATTTAACTCACTAAGTGACTTAATGATTTTATTTTTAGAAGTAGGAATTTCATTCATTGTTCCATCTATAGTTTTAAAGTAATAAACTGGCTTGTCTTTAAACGAAGCAGGAAGATCTCTTTCAAATGAAGTTTTTGCTTTTTTCTCTGGATAATATTTTTTAATCAATTTTTTATAAAGCATTACATTTTTCCCTTTCTGTAATTCTAAAAAGTAACCTCCTGCAGGAATACCTTGCGTTTTAGATAGGTATACATATTTTTTATTAAGTATTGTAATATGTATGTCTGGAGATTTGGTTAAAGCTTTTAATTTTGTTTCATCATCATTAGGATTTTCTTTAACTTCTATCTCATCAGCATATATATTATATCGTAAAGAAGTATTAGGTGCAGTAAGCTTATTATTTATATAAATATCACCCATTAAAAAGTTAGGGTTGTTATAAGGAGTTCCTTCATAAACTTCTTCATAGTCTAAAGCAAAACTATTTCTAGAAACAAGATCGAACATTACAGCATTTTTTTTCGTTTGCATTTTTCCATCTTGTGCATTGATTTCAGAAAATGAAATGATACTAAGTAAAGAAAATAGGATTATTTTTTTTTTCATTGTATTTTAATTAAATATGAGCAATAATTGATACTGTAAAAGTAAACAAGATTAGAGGTTTAAAAAAATGTAATCCCTCGGTATATATAAAAAAGGGGTCGGTATTTATAAATACCGACCCCTTTTATTTTAAAGAAATGTTAAATTATAGTGAATTGTAATATTCAACTACTTTTTTCATCCCTTTTTCACTTTTAATATGAACTTTATTTTTCTTCACAAAAGCTTTTAAATCTTTTTTATTTGAGCCAAAAGCTTCAATTCTTTTGTTTTTCGAATTAGATAATTCAATTAAATTACCTTCTTTATCTAATAAAAAGTAAATTTCATATTCCTTATATATTGCTTGAGTATCTACTCCCATAGAATTATATGCTTTTTGAGCAGGTACATACTTCTTTTTTATCTTTTTAACGAATGACATGTTTTCACTTTTGTGCAATAAAAGAAAATAACCATGTGCTGTATTCGTATTCGTTGGAAGTATAAAAATAAATTCTTTTATTCCTGTTTTAATAGTTAAACTGCTTTTTTTGAAAAGCGTGTTTACAATATCACTATTAGATGTAAGACTATTTTTGATTTCAAATTCGTCCTTATCTGCATTGTATCTAATGCTTTTGTTTGAAGCTATTAATTTGTCGTTTTTATAAATATTTCCACTAATAAATGCTTCGTTAAAATAAGGTGACCCCGTATAATTAGTTGAGTTTTCTTTTAGGTTTATTGTTCTATTCGATATAAACTCACCTTCTATATTATTGTTAAATGATTGTTGTGAAGTAACAGTAAAGCTAATTAATAACAATAAAACTAGGTAAAATGGAGAGGTTCTTTTTTTCATTTGTTTTTTGATTTATTTTGATTTAGATATATATAACAGGCAAATCTATTTATACCCTACGTTATATAAATGTTAAAAAATTTTAGAAGTGTAAATGAAATGAATTTCCATTTAGAATAAGGAAATCCCTATCAAAGTTAACTTTGCCGTTATAAGTTTACGAATTGGGAGTAAGATTATTTAAATAAAGAATTATAATAATTAATTAACCGAATTAAGTCTTTTTCTTTTTTTATGTTGATTTTACCTTTTTTAGCAAAACTTTTAAGATTACTGCTTTTTTCCTTAAAGACTTTGTAAAATTTTGAGCTTTTACTAGGTAACTCATAAAATTTACCATTATGATCTACTAAATAAAATGTGTTTAAAGTTGTAAATTTTGCAGGCCTATCTCTATCATAACTTGTAACAGCGGGCTTAGCTTTTTGAAAGCTTATGCTTGATTTTTTATATAGTTTAAACCTACCTTCTGGCACTAATACATTGAAATAATTACCGTTCTCTTCTGAGCCATTTAACGGAATTGAAACATAAATTCTCTCATCTATTACAATTGTATAGTCTTGATTTTTAATAAGTGCAGAATACTCTTTCGAGTTTTTATTTTCTTTAATTTCAATTTCATCAGAATAAATATTATACCTTAATAATAAATTATTTTTTAGTACTTTTTCGTTTTGATAAATTGATCCTAGCATGAAATCATTGTTAGCATATGGAGATCCTTCAATGTTACTTCTGCTTTCGTCATACATGCCTTCAAAACCGTTTAGTTGCTGCATGTCTATAGTTCGAACTGATAGCCTATAATTAAATTTTTCACTTTGAGAAAATACAGGATAAAAGATGATGCTTAATAAAATAAATAAAACTGCCTTTTTCATTTTAATTTGTTTTTATAAATGTTTTTAATGCTTTTTGAGTGTCACTTTCGGGTAATTTACAAGTATTATTGACACAGATATAAATTAAAGTTTCGTCCTCAATAAATCTTAAATTTAAAAGAGGAAATTTGTTATTTTCAGAAATACTCCCAGCTACTAACTTATTTGGAATATAATATGAATTTATTTCTGAAGTTTTTTCAAGCGCATTTTCTCCAACTGTAACAATTTCATAATATTTAGATTGGTAATTAGCTAATAAATCTAACCAATTTGAAAATCCACTAGGGTAGGTTTCCATTTCTGGAAGAATATTTTTTAGCATTTGTTTTGCTGTTTCTTCATATTTCTGATTGTCAAAATGATGAGAAAGCACATACAAGTTTTTTGCCATGATTGAATTTGAAGCAGGTATTACATTGTCTCTATATTCAATATTTCTAGTCACTAATTTTTGATCTTCCTTAGAAGTAAAATAAAACATACTCTTTTCAGTATCGAAAAAATAGGAATATGAATATTCTGCTAAAGCATTTGCTTTATTAATCCATTGTTGGTCTAAAGTTACTTCATGTAATGCGATATATGCATCAATAACAGCAGCATAATCTTCTAAATAACCATTTATAGTGCTTTTACCATCTTTAAAGCTATGAAATAATGCTCCCGATTCTTGTAATTGTTGATTGGCAATAAAATGAGCGCTTTTTAAAGCCGCATCTAAGTATTCTTTTTTCTGAAAAGCTTTATAAGCATCAACATATCCTTTTATCATTAAACCATTCCAAGAAGTTAATGTTTTGTCATCTAATCTAGGTTGAGGCCTTTTGTTTCTATGAGGAAGTAGTATGTTTTTCCATTTTTGTTTTTTATTTTGAATATCTTCAATTGAAATTGAAAATTCTTCAGAAATTTCTGCATCACTTTTCTTTCTTATAAGAACATAGCTGTCTTTTTCCCATTTTCCATAATTATTGATATTATAGTATTCAGAGAAAAGCGAAAAATCTTCACCTAATAAAGGTTTTAATTCATCTTTTGTATAAGTATAGTAAGCGCCTTCTTCTAATTCTCCATGAATTGTTTCACTATCTGCATCTAATGAAGAATAAAAAGCACCTTCTTTATGAGTCATTTCTCTTTTAATATACTCTAATGTTTCAAAAACTACTTGTTGGTATAATGGCTTTTTTGTAATCATGTAAGCATGACTATATAAGCTAACAAGTTGTGCATTATCGTACAGCATTTTTTCAAAATGAGGAATATGCCATTTTAAATCTGTGCTATATCGTGCAAATCCACCACCTATATGATCGTAAACTCCACCATAAGCAATATTGTCTAAAGTCAATAAAACTTGATCTAAAATAGCTTGATCATTATTTTGGTAGGCATGTCTTAATAAAAATTCAAAATTATTGGGCATCATAAACTTTGGAGCTCTATTATAACCTCCATGTTTTCCATCGAAACTCTTCTGCCAAGTAGATAAACTGTTCGTTAACGAATAGTTGGATATGTCAAGATCATCTGTATTTAAGGTAATTAAATCCATGCTTTTAATTCCGTCCTCTAATCGATCTGCATAATCAAATAACTTTTGTGGCTCATCATTGTAAACCTCTTGCATTTTTTCTAATGCTTTAATCCAATCATCTTTCTTGAAATAAGTGCCACCCCAAACAGGTCTTCCATCTGGCAATGTAATTACATTTAATGGCCAACCAGCGCTTCCAGTCATTAGTTGAACAGCATTGATATAAATTTGGTCAACATCTGGACGTTCTTCTCTATCTACTTTAATGTTTATAAAATTTGCATTCATTACAGCTGCAACTGTAGAATCTTCAAAGCTTTCTTTTTCCATAACGTGGCACCAATGACAGGCAGAATACCCTACACTAATGATCATTAATTTTTCTTCTTTTTTAGCTTCTGCTAAAGTAGTTTCATTCCATGCTTTCCAATTTACAGGATTATGTGCATGTTGTAATAGGTATGGGCTAGATTCATGTACTAAGTCATTGGTATATTGATGAGATTCCAAGATTTCTTTTTTTGAAGAGTTGCAAGAAATGATAAGTGTTGTTACTAGTAAGAATAAGAGTAAATATCGCATGAAAGTTCTTTATAATATACAAAAATACGTTTTTGAAAATTCAAAAACGTATTTAATTAAATAATTTAGAATTAGATAAATGCAGGTTTATTTTACTTCAAAAGTAATTTTAACATTTACACGAAATTCTGTAATATTATCTCCGTCAACACTAGCACTTTGCTCATTAACATAAACAGATCGAATGTTTTTTACACTTTTTGCAGCGTGTTTTACTGCTTGTCTAGTTGCATCTTCCCAACTTTCATTAGAATTAGCTAATACTTCGATTACTTTTAAAACTGCCATTTTTTTTTATTTTGAAATTAAATATTATATGAAATACTAAGTTAAGCAATTTCAAAAGAAAAATAGCAAAAATGTAATTCTATCCGTTAATAGCTTCTACAGTAGTTACTTTGCCATTTAGCATTTCAACAAGCATCCTTTCAATACCATTTTTAAGTGTGACTGTAGAGGAAGGGCAACCACTACATGCTCCTTGTAACACAACACGTACTGTTTTAGTGTCTTCGTTGAAAGAGTCAAAAGCAATATTTCCTCCATCACTTTCTACAGCAGGCTTTACATATTCATTTAATATGCTTATTATTTCCTTTTCAATGTCGCTATAATCTATGTCCTCTTCTGAAGTAGTTTTATTTACAGATTTGTTTTGAAGAATAGCGTCTGAAAAAATCGGTTTTCCATCTTCTATATAATTTTTAATAAATTCTCTTATATCATTTGTAATTATTTGCCATTCAATTTCATCAATTTTTGAAATAGAAATGTAATTAGCACTGATAAAAACTTCTTTTACAAATGAAAATTTAAATAAAGCACTAGCTAAAGGCGAATGCAATGCTTCTTCAGTATTTTTAAATTCAAAACTGTTAGATGTTAATGCTTTATTTGCTACAAATTTCATCACGGATGGGTTTGGAGTACTTTCAGCATAAACAGTGGTAGGGTTTTTCTCCCCTAAACTGTTTTCAGTTATAACCAATTCGCCAGAATTTAAATAATCGCTAATATTTGAAGCAACTTCTTCTTGGACATCCTCCCATTTAACAATATTAAATTTTTCAATCGCTATAAAGTTTTGAGAAATATATACTGTTTTAACAAATGGAAGATAAAATAATTGTTGAGCTAAAGGGCTATTTTGACATTCATCTATATTATTGAATTCAAAACTTTTAGTTTGCACCAAAAAAGAATTTGCAGTAAATTTTACAATATTTTCATTATTAGTGGGTTGTACAGATATGTTAAATTGAGGCATGTCTAATCTTTTTTGCAAAAATATGAAAAGAAAACCAATGTATTCAATATATTTGAAACCTTAATCGCTTGCTATGAGAAAAAAATTACTTGCCCTAGTATTCCTTTTTTCACTAATAGGATATTCACAGATAACTATTGATGAGACATATACTACTCAACAATTAATAGAAGACATACTAATAGATAGCTCCTGCGCGGAAGTTTCCAACTTTGGACAGCGAACAGGAACAGACTTTGGAGATGTTAATGGAATAGCTGCATTTGATGCAAATGGATCTGGTTTCCCTTTTGCAGCAGGTGTTATTTTAACATCTGGTAATGTAGCAGACTCTGGAGGACCTAACACATCTTTACTAAGTTTAGGTGGAGTTGGCTGGCCTGGAAGTGCAATAATTGAAGATAATACTACAGCAACAAATACTAATAACGCATCCGTCATACAATTCGATTTTGTTCCTTTTGTGGATCAAATAAGCTTTAATTTTATTTTTGCTTCGGAAGAATATGATCAAAACTTTGAATGTACTTATTCTGATGCTTTTGCATTTGTACTTACCGATCAAATTACAGGAGTGGTCCAAAACCTAGCAGTTATTCCTGGTACAAATATACCTATTGAAGCAACTAATATTCATCCAGATGTACCTGGTCAATGTCCAGCAATCAATGAAGAGTTTTTTGATAGATACAACTTTCTTCCTTTTAATGATGAAAATACAGCTCCAATCGATTATAATGGACAAACTGTTACAATGACAGCAATGGGTTCTGTAGTATTAGGTAACCCTTATACAATACAACTTGCAATTGCTGATGAAGGTGATACAGCCTATGATTCTGCAGTGTTTTTAGAGGCAGGTTCATTTAATATCGGAAGTGTAGATTTAGGAGTAGATTTAACGGAAGCGGAAGGTACAGCTCGTTGTACAGGTGAAACTTACGTAATTGAGCCTAATTTAATTGCGCCTCCTGGTACGACTTACGAATGGTTATATGAAGATCCAATTGGATCAGGAACATTCGTGCAATTTGTGCCACCAGAATTTGGACAAACTCTAGCAGTAACTCAAACAGGAAATTATCAATTAAATGTTCATTTCGGTGGAGCCAATGGTTGTGATGCAGAAGGAGAAGTGTTTATTGAATTTATTGATCCTCCTTTAATTAATTTAAACCCTTTACCAACAATAGTTTGTGATGATAATAATGATGGTTTAGCTCAATTTGAGTTAGAAGATTTCGATTTAGATATCGCCTTGGGCGATCCATTATTAACATTGACCTATCATGAGACCTTATTAAATGCTGAAAATAATATTTTACCTTTAAGTAATCCTCATTTCAATAATGTACCCTATACTGATGAAGTATTTGTTCGAGCAGAGAGTGCTTCTAGTAGTTGTTATTCAACAACAAGATTAGAGCTTCAAGTCCGCAACAGTCCCTTGGTTGTAGCACCTGCTGATCCTTTACGTTTGTGTGATATCAATAATCCTGGCGATGGGATAG
>JAHRWC010000408.1 GCA_019090365.1 Flavobacteriaceae bacterium | reverse complement strand
TTTTCCAAAAATAACAAAAGGAGGAATTGCAATTGGTGCAGCCATGGGTAAAGGAATTGTTTATAAAAATGATCAAATTGTTGGCGTATCAAAATTAAAACAAGCATCCATTGGATTTCAATTTGGTGGACAGCAATACAGTGAAATAATCTTTTTCGAAAACGAAGAATCATTTAAAAAATTTACAAACGGAAAATTAAAAATTGACGGACAAGCTTCAACAGTTGCATTAAAAGAAGGAGTATCAATTGATTTAGCCTATCAAAAGGGTGTTGCAATATTTACTATGACTAAAAGTGGCTTAATGTATGAAGCATCAGTAGGTGGTCAACATTTTAAATATACCCCTAAGGCTAAATAATTATTGATTGATTTAATGAAGAGATTTTTCTTAGTAAAACATACTAATACATTCATCAACAATATTTAATCAAAAAGAATAATAACACCAAGGTAAAATGGAATCAATAATTTTTCAAAGCGCAACAGAAATCACACAACTCATTAGAGATCGAAAAATCTCATGTGAAGAAGTTGCCAAGCAGTTTTTAAATCAAATTGACAAGTACAATACATCCATCAATGCTATAACAGATATACGAGATTATTTGGATATTATTAATGAAGCAAAAACTAAAGACTTATTATTAGAAAAAGGTGAGTTAGTAGGTCCTTTACATGGCCTTCCTATGACGGTAAAAGATAGTTTTAGTGTAAAAGGCTTGCTTTCAACAAATGGCAATCCTAAACTAAAATCTAATATTGCTCAAGAGGATGCCGCATTGGTAAAAAGGCTAAAAGATGCAGGAGCAATTATTATTGGAAAGACAAACCTGGCTTTATATGCTTTAGATTGGCAATCAACAAATCCTTGGTTTGGACAAACAAACAATCCATACAACCTTAATCATGTTGTGGGTGGAAGCTCAGGAGGTTCTGCAGCCGCTTTAGCGTCTGGTTTTACAGCATTAGAGTTAGGTACTGATGCAGGTGGTTCAATACGTGTGCCTGCTCACTTTTGTGGAATCTGTGGCATTAGAACTACAGAATCTGCATTACCAAATAGAGGAAACATGGAAACTCCTGGAGTTCCTAGATTAGGGCGTTACTTAACAAGTAATGGCCCTATGGCTAGAAATGTTGACGATTTAATTTTAGCTATGGAAATTTTGTGGAGCAATGAGCAAGAATTTTCAGAAAATCCTCCAGTTGCATTAAAACAATTTAAATACGATGGATCAACGTTAAGAATTGCATTTTCTGAAACTTTGGATGGAATCTTTCTAGATGAAGAGTATAATCAAGTTTATCAATCATTTTTAAATAAAATTCATCAATCAAATTACGAGCTAACAGAAGCAAAACCTGCTTATAGCTCAAATTCATTAATAAATATTTGGGGTAAAATTGCAGGCTATGATTTTGCTGCTGCTTTAAAGAACATACCATTTAAAGGTCTACTTTCTTATATGTTTATTAAAAATAAATATAAAGACAAGCAATGGGCTAAAGGAATGAGTAGAGGGGCTAAAAGTTCGGCAAATACGTATGCTCATACACTTCAACTAAAAGATGATATTTCAGATGAATTCACTCAGTTTTTTAAAAAATACGATGTCTGGATAACACCAGTTTCAATGGCTCCAGCATTTAAACATCAAAAGCCTGGAATTCCTTTCGAAATTAATAATTGGAAAACACCATATACAAAAGCTTTTATCCCATTTAACTTTCCATCTACTATCTCTGGTCACCCAATTGTTGTGATTCCAATAGGTATTACAAAAAGAGGATTGCCTGTAGGTGTACAAATTCATGGACAGAAATGGCATGATTATAAATTATTACAAATAGCCAAAGAATTAGAAAAACTAACTCAAGGATTCTGTATTCCTTTAAACTTAAAAGTAGGTATGTGAAAAATAAAAATTCATCAATAAATAATTATAAATCAGAAAACAAACAAATTAAAAAATGAAAAATTTAGTATTATTATTAATGTTATTCACTGCAAACCTTATAGCTCAAGAGAACTATACTGTGAGTGGAATCATAAAAGAAGCCAGCAATGGTGAGACAGCCTTTGGTGCTTCAGTATTTTTTGAAGGAACCAACATTGGTGCCATGAGTAACGAATATGGTTTCTTCTCTATAACAGCACCTAAAGGAAATTATAACCTTATCGTATCCTATGTAGGATTTACAGATCTAAAAAAAGAAATTGTATTAGATAAAAACCAAAAAATTGATTTCGAAATCATTGAATCATCAACTCAATTAGATGAAGTAATCATTACTGCAAAAGATTCAGAACGTGTTAATCTTAGAAAACCTCAAATGAGTGTTTCAAAATTAAATATTAAGACGGTAAAACAAATACCTGTAGTTCTTGGAGAGGTAGATGTAATCAAATCAATTCAATTATTACCAGGAGTAACAAATAACGGAGAAGCATCTAGCGGATTTAATGTGCGAGGAGGCGCAGTAGATCAGAACTTAGTATTGTTAGATGAAGCAATTATTTATAATACATCGCATTTATTAGGGTTTTTCTCTGTGTTCAATGCAGATGCTATAAAAGATGTTAAACTATATAAAGGAGGCATACCTGCACGTTTTGGAGGTAGAGTTTCTTCAGTTCTTGATGTGCGTCAAAAAGATGGAAACAGCAAAGACTTTAAATTAACTGGTGGAATTGGAGCGATTTCAAGTCGTTTAGCGGCTGAAGGTCCCTTATTTAATGACAGAGGTTCATTTTTAGTAGCTGGTAGAGGTTCCTATGCACATTTATTTATGAAACTAGCTGAAGAAGATGATAGTGCAAAATTTTATGATCTTAATTTAAAAACGAATTATAAGATCAATGACAATAACAAATTATACTTATCTGGATATTTTGGGCGTGATACATTTAATTTTGACGGCGCTTTCAAAAGTAGTTATGGAAACTTATCAGGTAACTTACGTTGGAACCATATTTTTAATGACCGCTTATTCTCTAATCTTTCATTGATCTATAGTAAATATGATTATGATTTAACATTGGATGCATTTGAGTTTGATTGGGTATCCTCAATTAATAATTATAATGTAAAATATGATGTGAATTATTATGCCAGTGATTCCTTTAAATTTGACTTCGGAACCAATGCAATTTACTATGATTTTGATCCAGGAGCTATTGATCCAACAACCGACACCTCCCCTATCAATCCTTTACAATTAGATAAGAAAAAAGCTTTTGAAACTGGATTGTATGTAAATGCAGAACATAAAATTACAGACAATCTTACTGCACAATATGGATTACGTTTAAGTGGTTTTACAAGATTAGGTGGACAAGCCTTAGCTAATTATGAAAATGACCTTCCTGTAGCTTATAATGAAGCTTTAGGTATCTATGAAGCAGGAAATGAAATTGGTGAAACAGATTACGAATCTGGTGATGAAATTAAAAGTTTTTCAAATTTAGAACCAAGGGTTTCACTTGCGTATCAATTAAACGAATCATCTTCTGTAAAAGCTGGTTATTCGCGAACTGCCCAATACATTCATTTGTTGTCTAACACGCAGTCTGTAACACCTTTAGATGTTTGGACTCCTAGTGGGAAGTTTATTAAACCACAACTTTCAGATCAATTTGCTGTAGGGTATTTTAAAAATTTCAAGGATAAAACTTACAGCTTAGAAGCTGAAGTTTATTACAAAACTGTAGACAACCGTATTGATTATATCGATGGTTCAAATTTAATAGGACAAAATAATATTGAAACTGAAATCTTAAATGGTGAAACTAGAGGTTATGGACTTGAAGTATTATTCAGAAAATCGAAAGGAGATTTAACAGGTTGGTTAGGTTATACTTATTCAAAATCTGAACAACGTACCTTAGGCGGTAAAGCTGGTGGGCCTGGTATTAATAATGGAAACTGGTATAAATCTGCTCATGATAGAACTCATGACGTTTCATTAACTTTAAATTATCAACTAAATGATAGTTGGAAGTTTGGGTCAAATTTAGTGTTTCAAACAGGACGTCCAGTTACTTATCCAAATGGAGAGTATAATTATGAAGGAGTATCTATTGCAAGTTATTCCGATAGAAATGCAGATCGATTACCAGCATACCACAGGTTAGATTTATCTGCAACCTATACTCCAAAAAGCAGTGCAACAAAACGATGGAAAAGTGAATGGGTTTTCGGTATTTACAATGTATATAACCAGAAAAATGCAGCCGCTATTTCTTTCGGTCAAAATAGAGAAACTGGAGCTAATGAAGCTACTAGAACCTCAATATTTGGAATCATTCCATCAGTAACTTATAACTTTAAATTTTAATCAACATGAAAACATATATAACATTTTCGCTCTTTTTATTTAGTATCTTATTCACATCATGTACCGATGTAATTGATGTCGATGTAAGTACTGCAATACCTAGACTAGTAATAGAAGCATCAATTGATTGGGAAAAAGGAACCCAAGGAAATAATCAGTTTATAAAATTGAGTACCTCTAATGCGTATTACGACAATAACACAGTCACAGACGTTACAAATGCCTTGGTAAAAATTACGAATAACACAACGGGTGAAGTTTTTAATTTTGAGGATCAGGACAATGGGCTTTATACCATCAATACTTTCAATCCAATTTTACATAACTTTTATACACTTGAGGTTCAATATGAAGGAGAAACATATTTAGCCAACGAGCAATTAATTCCTGTCGTAGATATTTCTGCTATTTATCAATCCACAGAAGATGGATTTGATGATGAAGCCCTAGAAGTATATATTGATTTTACAGACCCAGCAGGTGTTGACAATTATTACTTTATAAAAATTCAAGCTGAAGATAATTTGTTACCTGTAATGTTTGATATTACAGACGAGTTTACAGATGGTAACTTAATGAGTCTTTATTATGAACGTGAAGAAGACAGTGATATCAATCAAGAAGAATTTAAAGCAGGTGATGTTGTAGCTATTTCTTTTCATGGTGTATCTGAAACCTATTCCAACTATATTCAATTATTGATCGAACAATATGAAAGTGTAGGCGATCCCTTTACTTCTACGCCTGTGGTTTTACGAGGAAATTGTACAAACCCTACACATCCAGAAAATTTTGCATATGGATATTTTAGACTTACAGAAGTAGTTAAAAGCACCTATACATTTGAATAATAGAACATAGTATTTCTAAAATGTAGCGCCCATGATTTAGTTCTTGGGCGCTTTTTTTTCAGAATTAAAAAATAAAAATACACCCCTGACATGAAATGTCATCATCGCCCATAATTTTGCAGATACGTTTAACATTAAATCAATTACAAATGAAAAATGCAATCAACTGGTTCGAGATTCCAGTAACAAATTATGAAAGAGCTAAAAAATTCTATGCTGAAATTTTAAGTGTAGAGATTTCAGATTTTCACATGCCAGAAAAAAACATGAAATATGGAATGTTTCCGTACGATATGGAAAACGGTGGTGTTGGTGGAGCCATTGTTGAAATGGAAGAAATGAAACCATCAGCAGATGGATCTACTGTTTATTTAAATGGAGGTGATGATTTAAATATCGCTTTAAACAAAGTAGTAAACGCTGGTGGACAAGTAATTATGCCAAAAATGGATATTGAGGAAAATGGTTTTATTGCTCAATTTATCGATACAGAAGGCAATAGAGTTGCGCTACATTCAATGGGTTAATTTATTAAAATAGCGAATCCTTAACGGGTTCGCTATCTTTGCTTTTATGTCGCAATTATCTAGACTCATATCCATACTTACCCTATTAAAATCGAAACGGTTATTAACAGCAACTGAATTGGCTGAAAAATATGACGTTAGTATTAGAACCATTTATAGAGACATCCGCAAGTTAGAAGAAGCAGGCATACCTGTATATACCATTGAAGGTCGTGGTTATAGTTTAATGGATCATTATACCGTTGCTCCAGTTCAGTTTACAGAAAAGCAGGCAAATGCTTTAATTACAGCACAACACATTGTAAATCAATCTAAAGACTCTTCGTTCATCACTAATTTTAATGATGCGCTCGTAAAAATAAAGTCCGTTTTTAGAAGTT
>JAHRWC010000407.1 GCA_019090365.1 Flavobacteriaceae bacterium | reverse complement strand
TTTAACGTATGCTTTATTGTTTGTTGACATACTCGCCTACCGTTACTATTTAACACATTTAAATGCTAGTGAAGAAGAATTAAAAAAATATTCTGAAAGTTTAGAAAGTTCACTAATTAATGTTTGTTTTTTAGCTCTTAAATCGAAAAATAAAAAAAATAAGAATGACCTTCAACTTATAGATTTGTATGATTCATCTACAGATTATTTAATTGACGAGGATCATTTGCATTTTATTGATTCAGTTAGAAGTCAGACCTATTTATCAAAATATGAAATTCCCGAAAAACAGTTTTTACTCGACATTTGTTGTTTAGCAATTTGGGATGATCGCATTTTAGATGATACTGAATATCAATTTTTATTACAATTATCTGAAATCCTTGAATTTTCAGAAAAAGAACTCTCTTTTAGTATTCAAAATTTGAAACGTTTTTCAAAAGAGAATCAGACCAAAATTAAATTATTTGAGTATTCAAGTCCAATAACTCAACTCTATAAACAATCAACTTCAACTGTTAAAAAACTAATTTTAAGAAACAAAAACAGATTAATAAAAGAACTTAATGAAAGTGGTGAACTACTGTTATTACTAAGCCAATCTACATTAAGGGATTTAAATGCAGAAGAAAAAACGAAAGTAAAAGAACAATTGCTAGATATCTGTAAATCTGTTCCTTCACTTACAATTTTCTTAGTACCAGGAGGAAGTTTGCTTTTACCAATACTAGTAAAATATATCCCTAGCCTATTGCCTTCAGCTTTTCAAGATAATAAAATTGAAAAAAAAGATACATGATTATAGCTACAGAAGATCAATTAAGAGAAATATACGGTTATCCAAGTGGAAGAGCAAAGGACAAATTATTGAATTCTTTAGAGAAACATAGTATTCATTTTGTAGCAAACTCTCCTTTCTTAACAATATCGACCATCAATAAAGCGGGAGAAATGGATTGTTCTCCAAGAGGTGGAACTCCTGGCTTTGTTAAAGTTGTAAACGAAAATTGTATTGTAATTCCGGATGCTAAAGGGAATAATAGAGTGGATAGCATTAGTAATATTGTTGATACTGGAAATGTTGGAATTCTTTTTTTTATACCAGGATTAGATGAAACACTTCGTGTGAATGGTCATGCCTATATTTCGACCAATGAAGAACATCTAACCTTATTTTCTTCGGAAGAAAAAAACATCAAAGCTTGTATAGTTATTACTGTAGAAGAGGTTTTTCTACATTGCGCAAAAGCATTTATGCGTTCCAAATTATGGAAATCTGAAGCTCAAATAGACAGAGCTAATTTTCCGAGTATGGGACAAATGCTAAAAGATCAAATTGGTTCTTCTGAAACTCCTGAAACTACCGAAGACATGATCAAAAGGTATCAGAAAGATTTATAGTTTTTTACTTAAACTTTTCAAACCAAGCCAAGGTATGCGCAACTTTTGTAATTAAATTACTAGGTCGAGATGCAATGCCGTGTGATGCTTCTGGAATTTCAACTAATACCGTTTCAATTTTACGCAATTTTAACGCATGATACAATTGTTTTGCCTCACTCGGTGGTGTTCGTAAATCATTCATACCTACCATTACCATTGTTGGAGTTTCAACATTTCCGACCAAAGATATAGGGGAAAACTTCCAATAATTTTCAAAATTTTCCCACGGCTGACCAGGATACCTAGAATTAGCATAACCGTAATAATTATCGGCAACTAAGGTTTTACTAATCCAATTCATTACAGGCTTCGCAACAACAGCGGCTTCAAATCGACTATTTTTACCAATGATCCAAGCAGTCATAATTCCACCAGCACTACCTCCAGTAACATATAATTTATCTTCAGAAGTAACTCCTCTTTTTAATAAGGTATCTACTCCATCCATGACATCGTTATAATCTTCTCCTGGATAATTATTATACAATAAGTTTCCAAATTCTTCTCCATAGCTTGTACTTCCTCTAGGATTCGGATAAAAAACAATATATCCAGCAGCGGCATACAATTGAATTTCAGTAGAGAAACGATTCCCATAATTTAAAATTGGACCTCCATGATTTTCAACCAATAAAGGATACTTTTTATTTGAATCATAATTAGGTGGATACACAATCCAACCTTGAATATCTCTTCCATCTACCGACGATTTATACCAAACCTCCTCCATTTCTCCCATGGTTCTGTAGTTGATTAAATCATCATTTACAGCCGTAATTACGATTGGTTTTTTATTCTTTTTAGTTACCATCGCAATATCTGCAGGGCGGTCAGGACGTGAATAGGTATATGCAATTTTTCCAGAATTTGACACAGAAAAACTACCGCTAGCATAAGGTCTTCCTAATGTTGTGCCTCCAACATTTTCAACAATGTCTGAAATATTTCCAGCTAAATCTATAAAGGCAATCTTTGTTTTTCCCTTATCATCAAAACTAATATACATTCCTTTACTATCTGAAGCCCAAATAGCAGTATTAATACTTCGGTCTAATTTATTTGAAAGAACTTTTTTATTCTCACCATTACTTTTCATCAATTGTAATTGTGTCAATTGATAGGTTTGTACCTTATCTTCATATCCTAAATAAGCGATATGTTTTCCGTCTGGAGAAACTTTAGAAGCATAATCAGGTCCATTACGATCTGTAAGCGCTGTAATTTCTTTGGTGTTTATATTGCTTGAATACAATTCGCTATTTCTGAAATCATATTCCCAGTTTTCATTTCTATTACCAGAATACACAAGGTTTTTGCTATCTGAAGACCAAGAAATATTTCCTCCGTGATTAAAGTTTCCAGTGGTTATTTGACGCGGTGTTCCACCTTCAGATGAAATAACAAAAATATGATTGAATCCAGGTTTTAAATATCCTGCACCATCCGCTTCATGTTTTAATCGATCAGTAATTCTAGGGGGTTTAGCCCACTTTGCTCCTTTTGGTTTTGCAGGCATGCTTGCAATTACAGGCGCTTTCGCATTCACTTTCATGGTAAACGCAATGTGCTTTCCGTCGGGAGACCAAGAAATTGAAGAAGGTCCATTTTCTAGTTGTGTTAATTTTGATGTTGTATTACTAGTGTTCCAATACACATAGATTTCACTTCCTTCACCAGAATTACTCACAAAAGCGATACGATCACCAGAAGGCGACCAACGAGCT
>JAHRWC010000025.1 GCA_019090365.1 Flavobacteriaceae bacterium | reverse complement strand
ATTGCTTCAAATAGATTATCTTTCGTATAATCAGGCCAAAGTATATCTGTAAAATATAATTCAGCGTATGCGATTTGCCATAATAAGAAATTACTGATACGTTGTTCACCACTAGTACGTATCAATAAATCTACATCAGGTAAATTTTGCGTGTAAAGATGACTATTTATTACTGATTCATCAATATTTTCGGGCGAAATTAGGTTATTTTTAACTTTAAGACTAATCTCTTTAATAGTTTTTATGATTTCTTCACGAGAACCATAGCTTAAAGCTAATGTTAATGTCATTCTGGAGTTCGATTTTGTTTTATCTATAACATCTAAAAGTTCTTTTTGTGTTTTTAGAGGTAAAGATTCGATATCACCAATGGCATTAAGTTTTATGTCGTTTTTCTGAAGTGTTTTTAGTTCTTTTTTTAAAGACGAAACCAATAATTTCATCAATAATTCAACTTCCAATTTTGGGCGATTCCAATTTTCAGTTGAAAAAGCATATAGAGTTAAAAAAGGGATGTTTATTTCGGCACATGCTTCCACAACTGCTTTTACAGTTTTGGCTCCTTTTTCATGGCCTTTGTTTCTAAGAAGTCCTTTTAGTTTTGCCCAACGACCATTACCATCCATAATCACAGCCAAGTGATTGGGTAGTTTTTTTTTGTCTATTTGGTCTTGAAGAGTCATTTTAAATTAAAAATTACAATAACATGGTTGTCTTCCGAAGGTGAAAGTTAAGGTTAATCCTGTAAATACATACCAATCATTACTATCAACATTTCCGAACTTTAAAGTGTCAATGTCTTCTAAGCTTTTTATAGGATTATTACCATCTAAAGCGTCTGTAAAAGTATATCGTGCACCAATTTCAGCGCCTAATACTAAATTACCTCCCAAATAAAACTTATAACCTACTACCATTGGTATAGCTAGACTTGCAGCATTATCAGATTTTGCTATTACATCGGTTACATCATTTTTGCTTAACGCATCATACCAAAAATAAGTTAGTCCTGTATATAAATAAGGAGTAGAAACAGGTTTGCCACCATACATATTGAAATCCCAGAACGTATATTCAAGTCCTACAGAAAGTTCAGTTACTGTATTTGTGAAATTATAACCTCTTTGTCTTCTTCTTACATCATCCGAGTCTGCATCGTTTCCTTCAATAGAAGCTCTTGTTATTGAACCTCTAAACGCATGTCTAGCACTTCGATTCCATTTAAAAATGGCTCCAAACGCTGTGGTGTTAGGAGATATGTAGGATGTACTCCCTACATCACCAATGTAATTTGCGCCTCCAACAAAACCTCCAATTTCATACGTTTGAGATTGAGCCGTAAATGGCGCTATAATAAATAATAAAAGGACAATAAAATACTTCATATACCTTGAAAAGTTTGCAAATATAATAATTAAATCACTACAAATTAATTATAGTGAAGACTCTCTGTTGATTAACAAGTTTTATTCAATTTTATTGTTTAATTTCTTTTGTCTTCTCCCCATAATAATTTACCTCGTAAGGTCTTTATAAAACTGTCATTAGGGAGTTGTACCATTTTTATGGTAAAAGGAGATTTTTTGATGGTAATCGTTGTATTGTTTTTTAACGTAAGTATTCTTGAATCCAATGAAACTAAAAATGTTTTTTCTCTACCTGAAACTTTTAAGGTAACCGTACTTGAATCTGGAATCACAAAAGGCCTTGCATTTAGATTATGTGGTGCAATTGGAGTTAAAATAATACTATTTGTACTTGGGTCGATAATTGGACCTCCACAACTTAATGAATATCCTGTAGAACCTGTAGGTGTAGCAACAATTAAACCATCAGACCAATAAGAGGTAAGATGCTCGTTGTTAATATGCGTTTCTACTTTAATCATCGAAGTAGTGTTTTTTCGATTGACAGCTACTTCATTTAAAGCAAAATTTAAATGACCAATTTCAGTATCTTCTTCATCTGTTTCAAGAGACAATAAACTTCTTTCTGAAATTGTATAGTCTTCATCGAAAATCTGATTGATACATTCTTTAATCTTTTCTTTCTGAATGGTAGCTAAAAAACCTAACCTTCCGGTGTTGATACCAACAATTGGAATTCCTAAGTCACCTACATAAGTAATCGATTTTAAAATTGTACCATCACCACCAATACTGAAGAAAAAGTTGTAAGAACTATCTATACTTGAAAAAGTGGTTATTCCTTTTAGATTATTCGAAATCTCATTATTCTTATTAATCTGTTTAAAAAACTTTTTTTCAATACAAATTTCAACCTTTCTATTCTGAAGGGTTTCAAGAATCTGCTGAATATAAGTTTCAGAGTTTTCATGATAGAACTGACCGTAAATACCTACTTTCATAGTATTAAATATTAAGATATCTATCTAAATAATCGGAACGATTTTTTAAATCTTCTAAAAATTTATCTTCATCATGACTCGAACTTACCACATAATTATAGCGTCTAAATGTTTGTACGATTGCATTCATGCCAGTATGACCAATTTTTATAGTTGCTTGAACCATATCATTGTTCATTTTTGAAATAAATACACCTAATATTTTAGCGTCATTAGATTCAACTATTTGGCAAATCTCACTAAATGAATAATCTTTTACACCTTTTTCAACCACAATAATTCCTCCAGCTTCATTTAAAAATGGTGTTTCACTAAAAATAGACATGATATCATTCAATTCATAATAACCAAGATATTTGTTATTTGCGTCTAATACGGGCATAATATTACTGTTATGTAAGGCAAAGGCTTCTAATATGTCTAACCAGTTGGTCGTTTCTCTAACAAAGAAAATTTCTAATGAATACTGATAATCATTTAGGGTTTTAGTGCCTTCAAAACAATGAGCGTCATTTTCATAGATGCAACCTTGATATTCGCCATCTCTCATTACAGGAATGTGTGAATAAGTAAGTTGATTAAAAACGTTTTGAACTTCTCTCATCGATGAAGAGATTTCAAAAGGAATGATATCGTTTATGATGTATTGTTGGGTATTCAAACTAACTGTTTTTTGCAAAATACTTAAAATATAGACGTAAAACACGTCTTCTAATTGTATTTTTGCTGACTATAATTTTTTATGATGACAAAGTTAAGTGTAAATATTAATAAAATAGCAACTTTACGTAACGCAAGAGGTGGAAATATGCCAAATGTGGTGCAAGCAGCTATTAATGTGCAAAAATTTGGTGCGCAAGGAGTAACTATTCACCCTCGTCCAGACGAAAGACACATCACCTACCACGATGCTTATGATATTCACCCTGTGGTGAACACTGAATATAATATTGAAGGAAATCCTATTGAGTCGTTTTTAAAAATGGTGCTCGAAATTAAACCCACTCAAGTTACATTAGTACCAGATTCTGTAGATGTTTTAACCTCAAATGCAGGTTGGGATACCATCACTCATAAAGATTTTTTATCTGAAATTATTACAGAATGTAAACGAAATAACATTCGTACTTCTATATTTATTGATCCAGATAAACATTTAATTGAAGGCGCTGCAAAAACTGGAGCCGATCGTATCGAGTTATATACTGAAGAATTTGCTTCGCAGTATGCTTTAGGAAATAAAAAAGCAATTCAGCCTTATACAGAATGTGCAATTTTAGCACATGAATTAGGATTGGGGATTAATGCTGGACATGATTTGTCTTTAGAAAATATTCAGTTTTTCAAACAAAATATTCCACATTTATTAGAAGTGTCGATTGGGCATGCTTTAATTTGTGAAGCCTTGTATGAAGGGATGGAACCTGTTGTGAAACAATATTTAGAAAAGCTTAAATAATAATGTTATTACATTCACAAATTTTAGGAGAAGGAAAACCTTTTATCATTCTACATGGGTTTTTAGGAATGAGCGATAACTGGAAAACCCTCGGCAAACAATTTGCTACAGAAGGCTATCAAGTGCATTTAGTCGATCAACGAAATCACGGACATAGTTTTAGAAGCGATGATTTTAGTTATGATCTAATTGTAGAAGATTTACATGCTTATTGTGAACACCATCAATTAGAAGATTTTGTTCTATTAGGTCATTCCATGGGCGGAAAAGCAGCCATGAATTTTGCGACATTATACCCCGAATTAGTTGATAAATTAATCATTGCTGATATTGGCCCAAAATACTATCCGCAACACCATCAGCATATATTAAAAGCCTTGTCGTCCTTAGATTTTTCTGAAATTAAAAGTCGTAAACAAGCCGATGATGCCGTACAGAAGTTTATTTCACATTTGCCGACTCGTTTATTTTTACTGAAAAATTTGTATTGGGTAGAACGCGGACAATTAGGGATGCGTATTAATTTGAATGCATTGATTGAGAATGTTGAAGAAGTTGGGAAGGCATTAGACATTGAAGCTTATTTTGGAGGAGATGTTGAATTTATACGTGGCGCTGATTCCAATTATATAGAAGACATTGACGAATTGATGATTAAAAAACAATTCCCCAACGCAGAGATTCGAACGGTACCCGATGCAGGACATTGGTTGCATGCAGAAAACCCGAAAGTTTTTTATAGGGTTGTGATGGAATTTTTACAACAATAAACCATTTTAGATCATTTTTTTAGAGAGAAACTGAATACTATTCAGCTCCTCTCTAATTGTAAATTTTGTAACTTTGGGTATCTCCCCTACTATTTAAATAACATCTCCTAAAGACCTTCAACAGAAACGCCTAAATTAACACCTACTTCAATAACCGATTTATATTCTCTTTGTAAATTTTTCCAATAGGGATTATATGTTCAGAAATAAAAATTCGGTTGCCTTCAATACTTTTTATGTGTTTTTTAGATACTGCAAACGATTTATGAACTTGTATAAAATTTGAGTCACTTAACAATTCTAAAACAGCCGATATTTTTTCTCTAATCGTAATAGTTTCATTAGTGCAAATCACCTTGGTGTAATTTCCTGCCGCTTCAATATATTGAATGGTGTCAATGGTTACTTGAATGTATTTGTTATTAGTTCGCAAAAAAATACTTTCTGAGGTCGCATCTTTTTTCTCTATACTGTTTTTCTTAGTTGAGGTGGTAGAGCGAACTGTTTTATTGATTGCTTTTAAAAAACGTTCGAAACTAAAAGGTTTCAATAAATAATCTGAAATATTAAGTTCGTAGCCTTCCAATGCAAATTCTTCATAGGCAGTTGTAACTATTACATTGGGTTGGGAAGTAAGGGTTTTTAAAAATTCAAAGCCCTTTAGTTTTGGCATATTTAAATCTAGAAAAATTAAATCTACAGAGTTGTTATTTAAATATTCGATGGCTTCCAAAGCGTCATAACAATTTTTCATTAATTGCATATTGGGCAATAAATCGCAATAGCCTTTTATAATATCATGCGCTATATATTCGTCGTCTATAATTAGATATTTAATCATAACTGCAATGTTAATTGTGCTTTGTAAACATTTTCTGCGGAAGAAAAAGATAAGCTATGTTTATTAGGATAGACCAATTCTAATCTTCGTTTTAGATTTTTTAATCCAATCCCTTTGTCTTCTT
>JAHRWC010000004.1 GCA_019090365.1 Flavobacteriaceae bacterium | reverse complement strand
TGAAATTTGATGTTAAAGGTATTAGCCGTTCAGGAAATATAGTCCATGTAAAAGCGATTACTGCAACAGGAGAATTTTATGGAGTTAAAGCTTTTGCCCCAGACGGAAAACTTAATGATGTAAAAGGGATTAAGATTTTTGAAAGAAAAACAGAACTTAAAATACAAGGAAATCCAGTATATGCTCACTTGAAAGCTATTAAGCAATAAGCTCAATTTCACTAATAAAAAAAAGCTAGGATTTTCCTAGCTTTTTTTATGTCATATTATTTATCTACACTCACTTTGACACCGTTAATATAAGTAGCTTCAACTTTTACCTTTGGCAACGCTTTAGCAGAAATCGTCATAATATCGCTATTTAAGATAACGAAATCTGCAAATTTTCCTACTTCAATACTTCCTTTTTCATCTTCTTCAAAATTTGCATACGCTGCCCAAATGGTCATTCCTTTTAAGGCTTCTTTTCTTGATAATGCTTCTTTCATATTAAATCCACCTTCAGGATAATTATCAAGATCTTTTCTTGCAACTGCTGCATAATACGTATGCATAGGATTTACTTTTTCAATAGGAAAATCAGTTCCTAAAGCAATCATTCCTGATTTTTTTAAAATAGATTTATAAGCATAAGCTCCTTTTATTCTATCTGCTCCTACTCTATCTTCAGCCCAATACATATCACTAGTAGCATGGGTTGGTTGAACAGAAGGAATCAAATTACTTGAAAACAAATCAAATTCTGAAGGCGTTACAATTTGTGCATGTTCAATTCTCCAGCGACCCCCTAATTTTTCCACATTTGCACTTGTATAAGCTCTTAAAACAGAAGCAACTGCAGAATCTCCAATTGCATGTGTATTCATCTGAAAATCTGCTGCAGCAATACGCTCAGCTAATGATTCTAATTCATCCATAGGCGTAATCATAGCGCCATAGTGTCCATCTTGATCACTATATGGCTCTTTCATTACTGCTCCTCTAGAACCTAAAGCACCATCCGCATATACCTTTACAGAGCGCACATTCAATCGATCTGTTTTTATTTTACCTTTAGATAAATAATAATCAAGATTTTTTTCAGTATTACTAATCATAGCATATACACGAAGTTTCATTTCTCCTATTTGTTGTAAACTATCAATCAATTCGATAACTTCTCTAGACAAACCAGCGTCACTTACGGTAGTAAGACCCAAATTCATACATATTTCTTCGGCTTCGTTAAGCGCCATAATTTTTTCTCTTAACGATAAGTCAGGAGTAATTGCTCGTACTAAAGACATTGGTGTATCAACTAAAACACCTGTTAATTCACCATCTTTAAGAATCACTTCCCCACCTGCCATTTTAGTTTCTGAAGTAATTCCTGCCATTTTTAAAGCTACTGAATTCGCTAATATGGCATGTCCGTCAACACGACGAATAGCTACAGGAGTATCTGGAAAAAGTTCATCTAAACGATCTTTAGTTGGAAACTCTTTAACTTCCCAATCATTTTGATCCCATCCTCTTCCTAAAATAAATTCTACATTTTTTTCTTTCTGAAAAGCAACAATACGCTCAAGTACTTCTTCAAAACTCTTGGTTCCAAATAAATCTACTCTCTGAAGAAATTTACCTAAATTATATAAATGTGCATGGGCATCAATTAAACCTGGCACTATGGTATTACCTTTTGCATCAAGAGTTTCAGAAGCATTGTATTTTTCTTCTAAATCTGATGTATTTCCTACTTCTATGATTTTTCCATCTTTAATAACAAATGCAGTAGCGGTATCAAAGTTTTCATTGACAGTATAAACACTTGCGTTTTTAACTAATAAATCTGCTGTTTCTTTGGTTTCACAAGAAAAAAGGCTGATTAGTATAAAGAGAAGTAAATAATTTTTCATCTGCTGTACATTTGATTAGAATACAGTAAAAATAAAGAAAGCATCCCGAATAAACGAAATGCTTTCTAAAAATATTTGAGACAAAAAATATTGTATTACCAATCAAATTTGTAGGTTGCTCCAAGCAAACCTTGAATACCAAGAACTGGATAATTGGCCCATTTATTATAATTATCACTTAATAAATTACTTCCTTTAGCAAAAAATGAAAGGCGTTCATTAAAACGATAGCCAACATGCAAATTGGCATCTATATAACCATCTAGCGTTATGGTTTCAGAAATTAAACCATTTATAAACTGATCTTTTCGTTCTCCAACAAAAAACAGAGAAGCACCTCCATATACTTTTTCAGTAATATTAAATGTCGAAAAGATAGAAGCTTCTAATTCTGGTAAATTCCATGCTTCAGATTGACTGGTTGTATCATAGCTTGAGAATGAAGCACTCGCACCTAAAGTGAACGTATCATTTACTTCAACTTTTAATTCTCCAAAAACTGATAAGGTTGTAATATCATCATACACAACACCAAACGAATTTCCTTGTTCATAGCCTTCTAAATTTGGATTAATTCCATTATAAGAATTCAATTTAAACAACGATTTATTTTCGTCTTTACCATAAGATGCTCTCACATTATAGCCTACAGAATTTGTCAACTTACCTTTTAAACCTCCAAAAGCTTTATACAATTCGCTCGTTGGCGCTATATATTGTGTTGGTGAAATATATGGATTTACTTGACTAAAATTATAATAGGTGTTTTGCTGTAATCCACCGTCTGCTCCTCCATAAACGATTAAAAGTTCGTCAACCAAACGATAGGACGCATTGATTCTTGGATGTAGAGAAATCTCTGTTTCGCTATTTTCTGAATCCATAGAAACATATCCAGCAACTCCTAAAGAAAGTGTAAGATCTTCATTGACATAAACTAAAGAAGGTAACACTCCAAAGTTTAAAAAACTATAGGCAATGTCTGAAGTATTGGTGTAATTTCTATCAAAACTTCCTGTTAAATAATCAAGATCCGCATCTATTTTTAAAGTGATTTCTTCTAAAGGAAATACAAATTCTGGTCTTGCTGTAAAATTAATTTCTGAAGAAGAAAAAGAATCACTTAAATAACGGAGATTTACATTTGCCTTTTCGAAAAAAGAATCTTCAATGCTTATACTTCCACCAACATATCCGCTAAAATAAGTTTGTTTAACATCTAATGCGTCTAAAGTTTCATCGGTTGCTAATTCAGATAAACCATTTAATCCATACCAATTAAAAAGCTGATGTTCGATTCCTGCATTGAATCTATATGAAATGTCTTTTTGTCTACTTGAATAGTTTGCATCTAATTGAGTATCGTAAAACTTATCCTCTAGCCTTACGTCTTTGATTCCTCCTTGAGAAGAATGATGCTTTAGAAAAATTCCGAAGTTATCGGTTCTACTTATTTGAAGATTACTGTATAATTCTGCTAAAATACTGGTGTAGTTTCCAAAACCTAAGCTTGCATAATTATCATATAACTTAAGAGGTTTCGTTTTTTCAATTTTTGTTGCATTTCCCTTTGCAGGCGTAAATGTTGATGCTACAGGTACTGAAAAAATTGAATAATTAACTTTCTTTTTTTCATTGCTAACTGAATCATTTAAAACAGGTGTTTCTTTTACTTTAAAAGCATCTGAAATTGTTGGTGTATAAGGTTTAACAACATTAACAACTTCAGTTCCTATTTTTTCTTCATCCTCTTGTGCAAATCCATTGCTAATACAACAAATGAAACATAGGAAAGGGATAATTAATCTTTTATTTAGCATATAAAATTGTGTTCTTTTGTAGGTTTTAATTTTCATCTTCAATGTCAATCGATGAATTTGTTTTTGCTTCTGCTTTTTTAATGACTGCTAACTTTTCTTTCGCGTCATCAACAACATCGGGATAGTCTGAAAAATTACTGATTACATTTTCTAAAATATAAGTAGCCTGAAAAGCATCTTCTAATTGATAAAAATTATCTGCCATTAGTACCAATCCTTTAGCTCCGTATAATTTATAGCCTGAAAAATCTCTTGCTAAAATTTGAATTACTTCATTAGAACCTGAAAAATCTTCTTCTTTATTTTTAAAATAGGCTTCATAATATTTTGCTTCTGCAGCTAGTTTTCCGGTTGCAATTTTTGAAACTTCTTGATATGCAGTTTTCGCTTTTTGCTCGTCTCCAGTTTTCATTGCTGAACGCGCAATAATTAATTGAGCCTCGCTTTTAATTGTATTATCAACCTTTTCTAGTAATAAAACTTTATCAGCATACTCTACTGCTTCAAAATAGTTTTTAAGCTCATAATTTGCTTTCATACTATTGATTTGAGCAAATATTACGTTTTGAGGAAAATCTGCTTCAGACTCGAGTCTGATTAAGTATTCAATAGCATTCTGAGGTTCTTTTTTATTTAAATAGAGTTGTGATATTCGAACCAAACCTTGCTCAGTGAATTCATTTCTATCGATATCGGTTACATAGGTATAATGCTGAATTGCTTTCTCATTTATTTCTTCAGAATAATACATCTGTGCTAAATAAAAATTAGCATGTAAAGCATGTTTCCCTTTCGGAAAACGATTTAAATATTCTTCAAACCTAGTAATTGCCTGTTGTTTTTTATTTTGAAGATAAGGTTGTTCTGCTGCAAGAAAAGTTGCATCGTCTAATTCGGAATCTTCTACCTCAACAAAATCTAAGGTACTTACCCAATTACCATACTCGTTTACTTTTCCTTGATCAATAAAAATAAGTTTAGCCGAAGAAACCGCTTGTAGAGCTTCTGGAGTCGAAGGAAAGTCATTTGCTACTTTTTTAAATAAAGTTAAGGCTTCATTACTCTTTCCTGAATTATCTAAAATTAGTGCTTTCTTCAGTAAGGCCTTAGAAACATAGCTACTTCCTGGTAGCTCATTTAATAATTGATTGTAAGCTTCAAATGCTTTGTCATTATTATTTTGCGACACGTAAGTATTTCCTAACTCGTAAAGTGCATCATCACGATATATAGATTTTGGGAAAGCTTTTGAAAAATTAGAAAGCTCTTCAACTTTCTTTTCTGTACGATCTACAAAACCATAACTAATTGCTTTTTGGAATATAGCATAATCAACATCTGTTGAACCTAATTCTATGGCTTTATTATAATTTTCCATAGCAGGCCAATACTTACTTGAAACAAAATAACTGTCTCCTAATCGTAAATAAGCATCTTTTTTTGCGGCAGCATTCGAAGTTGATGATTCAACAAAAATTGTAAACTTACTAATTGATTCAGTATAATTTTTAAGCTTAAACTCATTATAAGCTAGATTATAATTACTGTTTAAAAATTCTGGTGTTTCAGAAGCATTTGGCAATTGTAAATATTGTTTATAACCTATTAGAGATTCTTCAAAATTTGAAAGTTGATAATCACTTTCAGCCTTCCAAAACGTTGCTCTGGCAGTAAAAGTAGCCTCATGTGGTTCTTTTAAAGATTTTTCAAAATAAGAAATTGCTTCTATATAGTTTCCTTC
>JAHRWC010000406.1 GCA_019090365.1 Flavobacteriaceae bacterium | reverse complement strand
TTATTATAGTTTTATAAAAACAAAAAACCAGTTAACTTATTGTTAACTGGTTTTTAAAAATATTTTATATGTAATTTACTTAACGATAGTAACTTTTACAGCATTCATACCTTTCATTCCTTTTTCAAGTTCGAAAGAAACTAAATTACCTTCAGTAATTTCATCAATTAATCCACTAACGTGAGTAAAGTACTTTTCTTGATTTTCACCATCGATAATAAAACCAAAACCTTTTGATGAATCAAAAAATGAAACTGTTCCTTTTCTAACAGGATCAAATTCTTCTTTCTCGCTCTCTAAAGTTTTTGGAACACTAACCTCAATATCTTCAGCATTGATAACTATCTTTTGAGATGGATCTGGTGGTGTATCTGTAATATTACCATATGCATCCATATAGGCAAACTCAATTCCCTTTTTTCCACCTTCTTTAGCTTCCAACTTACGAGCTTCCATTTTCTTTCTCTTATCCTCACGTTTTTTTAAACGTTTCTTTTCTTTTTCATTCTTATTAAATGATTGCTGCGATTTTGCCATTTGCTTTTTTAAAATGTATGCTCAATATTACTCATAATTTTTAAAAAAAGTCTAATTTCTATTAAAAAAAAACTAAAAAAAAGTGTCTTAAGGTCAATTTTTAATGTATTTCAATCATTTTTCAATTTAATACGCTGTAAAATTTCACTTAGTTAATTCATTTATAGATATCAATACTAAACTGTTTGTATGCTTAATTGAATTATTATATTTGTAGGTTCAATACAATGATTAAAAGATTTGCAACAGATTAAAGCTTACCTAGATCAAATAGCTACCATATCTAATTCAGATTGGGATTTTTTCACCTCAAAATTACAGCGTCGAGTGATTCCGAAGAAATCCATTTTCTTAGAAATCAATGAGATAGAAAATTATATTTCTTTCATCGAATCTGGAGTAGTACGGTTATTTATTCCAAAAGAAAACCCTGATAAAGAAATCACCTTTGGTTTTAGTTTTAAGGACCAATTTATTAGTGCATATGATTCGTTCTTGACACAAAAACCTTCTGCTTATCAATTACAAGCCCTTACAGAAACCACTATTCTGAGTATTACTTATACTGATTTACAGGAAGTTTATAAAAAAACTCAAATTGGTAATCTTGTTGGAAGATTAACGGCAGAACGTCTTTTTTTAATTAAATCTAAACGTGAACAAAACTTATTGAATCTTTCTGCAGAAGAACGTTACATGAAGTTGTTTAAAGAACGTCCAGAACTGTTAAAGATAATTCCTCTAAAATACATAAGCTCTTATATTGGGGTAACTGCACAAGCATTAAGTAGGATTAGAAAACGCGTTTAAATTGCATTTTATTGATTTAGGTTCATTGTTTCACTTATAACATAAAATTATCTTTGCAAAAAAAAAGATATGACGATCGTTATTTTTGTTTTGATACTTTGGTATGGGAGCTTATTTTTTCAATCTTTCTTCTTACATCGCTATGCTGCACATCAAGTATTTACTATGTCTAAAACCATGGAGCGAATTACTTTTGTTTTAACATGGATATTTCAGGGCTCAAGTTACTTAAGTGCTTATGGTTATGGAGTAATGCATAGAATGCATCATGCTTATACTGATACAGAAAAAGATCCTCATTCACCTTCTTATGATGCAAATTTATTTGCAATGATGTGGAAAACAAAAACGATTTATCAAGACATCAATAAACAACGAATAGAAGTTGATCAACGTTTTACTAAAAATGTTCCTCAATGGAAAGGATTTGATGCTTTTGCAAGTTCACGAATCTCAAGAATACTTTGGATTTCACTTTATATTTTATTTTTTGTATTCTTTGCTACCTCTTTATGGCAATGGTTATTATTGCCTATCACTTTTTTAATGGCTCCTATACATGGTGTGATTATTAATTGGTTTGGGCATATTTACGGTTATGTAAATTTTAAAATGAAAAACACCAGTAAAAATCTTTTTCGATTTGATTTTTTAATGATGGGTGAAGGATATCATAATAACCACCATAAATATGCAAGTAGCCCAAATTTTGGTGTGAAATGGTATGAAATAGATGTTACTTATTTAATCATTATAGTACTAAATGCTTTAGGATTAATACGATTGAAACCAGTTGCAATAAAGGTGAAGTAATTTACTTTTAAATTTCTAATTTATAGCCAACACCGTGTACGTTAGTTAGTTTTATTGAATCGTCTTCATTCAGTTTTTTTCGAAGTTTAGAGATATAGGTGTCTAAACTTCTACCTACAATTACACCTTTATCTTCCCACACTCTTTTAGTTAATTCATCTCGTTTTATTATTTGATTTGGTTGAGCTACGAAAATAGCAAGTAATTCACATTCCTTTTTTGATAAACTAATTTCTAATGCTTCTTTTATAAGCTTGTTTTGTTCTGGATAAAATTTATAAAGACCAATTAAAGCATAATTACTATCTCCTTCTTGAGTTTTGGAAAGCTGCTTCTTTTTAAAAAGTAGAATAGTTAATATCAAAG
>JAHRWC010000405.1 GCA_019090365.1 Flavobacteriaceae bacterium | reverse complement strand
TGGACAGTTAATGGTTACTACAAATGCTCATATTGGAAATTACGGAGTAACTGAAGATGAAAATGAATCAGATTCTATTAAAATTAAAGGATTGATTTGTAGAAACTTTAGTTATCATTATTCTCGTCCAGAAGCAAACGATTCACTTGAATCATTTTTAGAAAAAAATAACTTATTAGCAATTAGTGATGTTGATACTAGAGCTCTAGTAGGTTATATAAGAGATAATGGCGCAATGAATGCTGTTATTTCTACAGAAGTTGATAATATAGAAAGCCTTAAAAAACAACTTGCTGAACAACCACAAATGAATGGATTAGAGCTCGCCTCTAAAGTTTCAACTAAAGAACCATATTTTTATGGTAACCCTGACGCTACCTATAAGATTTCAGCGCTAGATATTGGAATTAAAAAGAATATTTTAAGAAACCTAGCAGAAAGAGATTGCTACATAAAAGTACATCCATATAATACTGGGTTTGATGATTTAAAATCTTTTAATCCAGATGGTTACTTCTTGTCTAATGGACCTGGAGATCCAGAACCGCTTACAGATGCTATAAATGCTGCTCGTAAAATGATAGAAAGTAATTTACCTGTATTTGGTATTTGTTTAGGTCATCAAGTATTAGCATTGTCTAATGGAATTTCTACTTATAAAATGCATAATGGACATAGAGGTATCAATCATCCAATTAAAAACCTACTAACAGGTAAAGGTGAGATTACTTCTCAAAATCATGGTTTTGCTATCAATAAAGAAGAAACAGAAAGCAATGAGAATGTTGAAATAACACATATTCATTTAAATGATCATACAGTTGCTGGAATTAGAATTAAAAATAAACCAGTTTTCTCAGTTCAATATCATCCAGAAGCAAGTCCTGGACCAAATGATGCTACCTATCTTTTCGATGAATTTATTACCAATATAAAAAACAATAAACTACAAACAGCATGAGTATAATTATAGATATACACGCACGTCAAATATTTGATTCAAGAGGTAATCCAACTGTTGAAGTTGATGTAATCACTGATAATGGTGTAATGGGTCGTGCTGCAGTGCCTTCTGGAGCTTCAACTGGCGAACATGAAGCTGTTGAATTAAGAGATGGTGGTGACGATTATATGGGTAAAGGAGTTAGTAATGCTATTGAAAATGTAAATGGTAAAATTGCGGGAACATTATTAGGCGTTTCAGTTTTTGAACAAGAACAAATAGATCAAATAATGATCGATTTAGACGGAACTCCAAATAAATCTAAATTAGGCGCTAATGCAATATTGGGTGTTTCTTTAGCAGTAGCAAAAGCTGCAGCAAATGAATTAGGTTTGCCTCTTTATAGATATGTGGGCGGAGTGAGTGCAAAAACACTTCCTGTACCAATGATGAATATTATAAATGGTGGATCTCATAGTGATGCTCCAATTGCTTTTCAAGAATTTATGATTATGCCAATCTTGGCAAATGATTTTTCAGAAGCAATGAAAATGGGAAGCGAAGTGTTTCATCATTTAAAGAAAGTTTTGCATGATAGAAATTTAAGTACAGCTGTTGGTGATGAAGGAGGTTTTGCTCCTACATTAGATGGAACAGAAGATGCACTTGATACAATAGCTAAGGCTGTTGAAAATGCTGGGTATTCTTTCGGAAAAGATATAATGATTGCTTTAGATTGTGCTGCTGCAGAATTCTATGTAAATGATCAATATGATTATTCAAAATTTGAAGGTACTACTGGAAAAATTCGTTCTTCAAAAGAGCAAGCTGAATATTTAGCTGAATTAAGCGCAAATTATCCTATTATTTCTATTGAAGATGGTATGGATGAAAACGATTGGGAAGGTTGGAAATATTTAACCGAACTTATTGGAGATAAAGTGCAATTAGTAGGTGATGATTTATTTGTAACAAATGTAGAAAGACTTTCAAGAGGAATTAAAGAAAATATCGCTAATTCAATTTTGATAAAAGTGAATCAAATAGGAACGCTTTCTGAAACGATTGCAGCTGTTAATATGGCTCATAATGCCGGATATACTTCTGTAATGTCACATCGATCTGGTGAAACAGAAGACTATACTATTGCAGATCTAGCTGTAGCTCTAAATTGCGGGCAAATTAAAACAGGCTCTATGTCTAGAAGTGATCGTATGGCTAAATACAATCAATTAATTCGTATTGAAGAGCAATTAGAAAATGCAGCTTATTTTCCACAAAGAGATGCATTCAAAATATAATTAACTTTAGATTAATTAATATGAAAAGCCTGCAATTTGCAGGCTTTTTTATTTTAAGAAATCTTTTAAGTAAAAAAATTCAATTAACAACACTTTAAGGCACAACAAACGTAAGGAATCCCTTTAAAAAGTGACCATTATGTTGTACTTTAGCAAACCTTAAAATCATTAAAATCAAATAAAATTTATGTCTAGAATAGCCACACTCGAAATTGAAGGTAAGAAATATGAATTTCCTATTATTGAAGGAACTGAAAATGAACTTGCTATTGATATTAAAACACTTCGAGGTGTAACAGGAGGAGTAACAACTATAGATCCAGGATACAAAAATACAGGTGCTTGTGA
Organism: Flavobacteriaceae bacterium; assembly: GCA_019090365.1. GTDB lineage: Bacteria > Bacteroidota > Bacteroidia > Flavobacteriales > Flavobacteriaceae > Marifrigoribacter. The sequence goes on along the minus strand of JAHRWC010000405.1, from coordinate 1,029 downwards.
AAGTGCTATTACTTTTTTAAATGGAGAAGAAGGAATATTACGTTACAGAGGATATTCTATTGAAGATTTAGCTGAAAAGGCAGATTTTCTTGAAGTTTGTTATTTATTAATTTTTGGCGAACTTCCTACCAAAGACCAATTAGACAAGTTTCATGCAGATATCAAAGATCAATCTCACGTAGATGAAGATGTAAAGAAAATTATTGATGGTTTTCCAAAAGTAGCACATCCAATGGGTGTTTTATCTTCTTTAACAAGTGCTTTAGTAGCATTTAATCCTACTTCAGTAAATGTAGATTCTGAAGATGATATGTATAATGCGATCGTTCGTATTTTAGGAAAGTTTCCTGTATTAACTGCTTGGGCTTACAGAAAAAAAACTGGCTTGCCTTTAGATTACGGAGATAACTCTTTAGGGTATGTTGAGAATTTCTTGAAAATGATGTTTAAGAAACCTACCGATGAATATGTACCAAACCAAATTGTAAAAGATGCTTTAGACAAGTTGTTAATTTTACATGCAGATCACGAACAAAACTGTTCTACTTCAACTGTACGAATAGTAGGCTCTTCAAATGCAGGTTTGTTTGTTTCTATTTCAGCAGGAATTAATGCTTTATGGGGACCATTGCATGGTGGAGCAAATCAAGCAGTAATTGAAATGTTAGAAGCCATAAAAGAAGATGGAGGAGATACTAAAAAGTATATGGCTAAAGCAAAAGATAAAAATGATCCATTCCGTTTAATGGGATTTGGACATAGAGTATATAAAAATTTCGATCCAAGAGCTAAAATAATAAAGGTGGCTGCAGATGAAGTATTAAATGAACTTGGTATTGATGACCCAATATTAGATATTGCCAAAGGATTAGAAAAAGAAGCCTTAGAGGATCAATATTTCGTTGATAGAAAACTATATCCAAATGTAGATTTCTATTCAGGAATTATATATAGAGCTTTAGGTATTCCAACCGAAATGTTTACACCAATGTTTGCATTAGGAAGATTACCTGGATGGATTGCACAATG
>JAHRWC010000404.1 GCA_019090365.1 Flavobacteriaceae bacterium | reverse complement strand
TTGTGGTTGCTACAGAGACTGATGCTTTACTACTAGAAAATAATCTGATTAAAAAATACCAACCTCGATACAATATCATGCTAAAAGATGATAAAACGTATCCTTGGATTTGTATAAAAAAAGAACGATTTCCTAGAGTTTTTTCTACGCGTAGAATGATTAAAGACGGCTCCGAATATTTTGGGCCTTATACAAGTATGAAGACCGTTCATACTTTATTAGAACTTATCAAAGGATTATATCCTCTTCGGAATTGTAACTATGATCTTTCCGATAAAAATATTAAAGCAGGTAAGTATAAAGTGTGTTTAGAATATCACTTAGGCAATTGTTTAGGGCCTTGTGAAGATTTTCAAACAGAAGAAAATTACAATGAATCGATTCATGCAATTCGGAATATTTTAAAAGGTAATTTTAAAGATTCTTTGCAATCGTTTAAATCTCAAATGAATGTACTTGCTAAAGATTTACATTTTGAAGAAGCACAAAAAATAAAAGAAAAAATAGATACCCTTAAAAACTATCAATCTAAATCTACGATTGTAAATCCGAAGATTAATAATGTCGATGTGTTTACAATTGTTTCAGATGATAGCTTTGGCTATGTTAATTACCTTCAAATTTCTTTTGGATCTATAATAAGATCGCACACTTTAGAAATAAAGAAAAAATTAGAAGAAACAGATAAAGAAATATTAGAACTAGCAATTATTGAAATTCGACAAAGGTTTCAGTCTTTGTGTAAAGAAATTTACGTTCCTTTTTCAGTAAATGTAGGAGAGAATATTAAAGTAACACTTCCCAAAGTAGGAGATAAAAAACATATTTTAGATTTATCTGAACGCAATGCAAAATACTATCGTTTAGAACGCTTTAAGCAAGTAAAAATCACAGATCCTAATCGTCATGAAAACAGAATCATGGCACAGATGAAAAAGGATTTACGATTAAATGAAGAACCACGTCATATCGAATGTTTTGATAATAGTAACATACAAGGAACGAATCCTGTTGCCGCCTGTGTAGTGTTTAGAAATGGGAAACCTTTTAAAAAGGACTATCGTAAATTTAATATTAAGACTGTAGAAGGTCCAGACGATTTTGCTTCTATGGAAGAAGTAGTGTATCGCAGGTATAAAAGAATGCTAGATGAGAAGCAACCATTACCACAACTCATCATCATAGATGGAGGAAAGGGTCAGTTATCATCCTCATTAAAAAGTTTAGATAAATTAAATTTAAGAGGAAAAATTGCCATTGTTGGTATAGCGAAAAGATTAGAAGAATTATTTTACCCAGATGATCCAATTCCCTTATATTTAGATAAGAAATCGGAGACTTTAAAAATTATTCAACAATTAAGAAATGAAGCCCACAGGTTTGGGATTGAATTTCATAGAAATAAACGAAGTAAAGAAGCGTTAAATACTGTTTTGGAAACAATTCCAGGAATTGGCGAAAAAACAATATTAGATTTATTAAAACATTTTAAAAGCACCAATCGTATTATAGAAGCCGATTTTGAAAGTTTAGCTAAAGTCGTTGGGGCAAGTAAAGCAAAAAAAATAACTACATATTTTCAAGAATTAAAGTGAAAAAATACTTTTTAATAGGGCTATTGTTTTTTTCAAGTTTTGTGTTTTCTCAAACTCAAAAGATTGAAAAAGAAACCAATGATGTAAAAGTTGGTTTGGTGTTAAGTGGTGGTGGAGCAAAAGGACTTGCACATATAGGTGTGTTGAAAGTTATAGAAGAAGCTGGAGTTAGAATTGATTATATTGGAGGTACCAGTATGGGAGCAATCGTAGGTGCTTTATATGCTTCAGGGTATTCTGCAAATCAGTTAGATTCAATTTTTAATGAGATCGATTTTAGTAAACTTATCCAGGATGATATTCCTAGAAGAGCAAAAACTTTTTATGAAAGGGATGATTCTGAAAAGTACGCATTAACCTTACCTTTTGATAAATTTGAAGTTTCCTTTCCGAAGGGAATATCTAAGGGGCAAAACCTATATAATCTATTGTCAAAATTGACTAATCATGTAGATGAAATCGATAATTTTAATGACTTGCCTATTCCATTTTTCTGTATTGCAACTAATCTAGAAACTGGAAAAGAGGTTGTTTTAGATAAGGGATATTTGCCAAGAGCAATTACTGCAAGTGGAGCTATTCCAACGATATTTAGTCCAGTAAAAATAAAGGATTCGATATATGTAGATGGTGGAGTTGTAAACAATTATCCAGTTGATAAAGTAAGGAAATTAGGAGCAGAATATATTATTGGTGTGGACGTTCAAGACACATTAAAATCAAAAGATAAATTAAAAACAGCTTTTGATGTTTTTGTGCAAATAAGTAATTTTAATACGATCGAGGACATGATCGAAAAACGCAAGAATACCGATCTATATATCCATCCCAATATTGACAATTACAATTTAGTTTCTTTTGCTGAGGGAAGAGAAATTATTGAATCTGGAGTTAAAGAAGCTTCCATTTTTAAGCAGCAACTAGATAACTTAGCATCTAGGCAAAGTACATCTAACGAAGTAATAAAAAACAGGGAGATTTCTTTAAACTCAAATGAATCTCTATTTATTAAAAAAGTAGAAATTGAAGGAAATAAAAATTATTCAAGATCATACATATTAGGGAAATTAAAACTTAAAACACCTTCTAAAACTTCTTATCAAGAGTTTAATGAAGGAGTAAATAATCTTTCTGCAACGGGTAATTTTCAAGGTATAAATTATCGATTCATTCATGATGAAAATAATGCGATTACTGTAAAATTTAATGTTATTGAAAGTGATTCAAAAATGTTGCTAAGAATTGCTGCTCATTATGACGATTTATATAAATCTGCGGCATTGGTAAATATCACCAGAAAACGAGTGTTAACTAATAATGATGTGGCTTCATTCGATTTTATTATAGGTGATAATATTCGGTATAATTTTAATTATTATATCGATAAAGGTTTTTATTGGAGTGTCGGTTTAAATTCTAGTTTGACTTCATTTGATAAAAATGTAGATGTTAATTTTTTATTTTCTGAAGGATTACCTGTTCTGAACTCTCAAATAAATGAAATAGATTTAAATTATTCAGACTTAACGAATCAGGTTTTTGTTCAAACCCTATTTAAAAGAAGTTACCAAATTCGATTAGGAGCTGAACACAAATGGTTAAATTACTATTCAAATACTGTTGGCTTAGATGATAATAATAATCCACAAACAGTCTTTGAAGACAATAATTATATTAGTACATATGGAACTCTAAGATTTGACACCTTTGACGATAAATTTTTTCCAAAAAAGGGATTTTTATTTGAAGGCGATTTTCATTTATACCTTCTTACGTTAGATAAAGACATTGACATAAAGGAATTTTCAATTGCAAAAGCGAAGATTGGGTTTGCAAAAACTTTTTTTAAAAAATTAACAGCAGTAATTTCTACAGAAGGTGGAGTTAAAATAGGGGGCTCAACAAACGATTCATTCGACTTTTTTGTAGGTGGATATGGTTTTAAAGAAACAAATAATATCATGTCTTTATATGGGTATGATGCTTTAAGTTTGAGAGGAGATACATTTTTAAAATCAACTTTTACTTTAGATTATGAAGTCATTAAAGATGGGCATATAAATGTTGCAGCAAACATTGCAAATGTAGGAGATCGATTGTTTTCTTCTAAGGAATGGATTGACCGTATTGATTATACAGGATATGCAATTGGATTAGGGGTTGAAACCTTTATAGGTCCAATTGAAATAAAATATTCTTTTTCGCCTGAAATAGATGAAGGAGAATGGTATGTAAGCGCAGGATTTAGGTTTTAAAGTTTTCTTACTGAATTTAATACAAAATTTTACGATATTTGTTGAATGGCAGAGAAAAAATGGACTTATTTACTAATAAAATTAAAATTTCTTATTAAGAGAAACCCCGAATAGTACACCTTCTTTGAAATAAAAAAAACAAGTACTAACGTTAATTTTACATTATGCCTATTTATCATAAATTAGGAAAGATTCCTCCCAAAAGACATACAACTTTTGAAAAAGAAGATGGGAGTTTATATCAAGAAGAGCTTTTTGGAACAGCAGGATTTGTTGGGATGTCATCTTTGATTTATCATTTGCATCCACCAACAGTAGTTTCAGAAATAAAAAGAGGAGCAGACGTCTCTCCAAAAATTGCCATAGATAAAAATATGAAAGCACTAAGCTTTAAAGGGTTTTCCTTAAAAGCTGAGCAAGATTATTTAGAAAGTCGAAAAACACTATTTGCAAATAATGATTTACATATAGGGTTAGCTGCACCAAAAGAGTTTTCAAAAGATTATTTCTATAGAAATTCTGATGCAGACGAAATGCTATTTGTCCATGTAGGTTCAGGAACTTTAAGAACCATGTTTGGAAATATCGATTTTAAATATGGCGATTATTTAATTATTCCTAGAGGAATTACGTATCAAATAGATTTTGACTCAGAAGAAAATCGAATTCTATACATAGAATCTTTTAGTCCAATTGTAACTCCAAATAGATATCGTAATAATTTTGGACAACTATTAGAGCATTCTCCATTTTGTGAACGTGACTTTAGATTACCAGATAATTTAACAACACATGACGAAGAAGGGGAATTTAAAATTATTTCTAAAAAGCAAGGGGTACTATGGGAATACACCCATAAATATCATCCATTTGATGTAATTGGATGGGATGGATATCATTATCCATACGCATTTTCAATTCATGATTTTGAGCCTATTACAGGAAGAATACATATGCCGCCTCCAATCCATCAACAATGGGAAGCAGCAGGATTTGTAGTGTGTTCATTTGTTCCAAGGATGTATGATTATCATCCAAAATCAATACCAGCACCTTATCATCATTCTAATATAGATTCTGAAGAATTATTATATTATGTAGATGGTGATTTTATGAGTAGAAATAATATTGAAAAAGGCCAAATTACGTTACATCCAGGAGGAATTCCTCATGGACCTCACCCTGGTGCAATAGAGCGAAGTGTAGGTAAAAAAGAAACAGGCGAACTTGCCGTGATGATCGACCCTTTTAATCCTGTTATGATTACAGAGGAAGCATTAAAATTAGAAGTAGACGATTATTATAAAAGTTGGATAATTTAAATTAATAAAAAATGAATACACACTTAAGTTGATAGTGTGTTATTCTTATAAAATATAAGAAAATGAGCAAAGAAGTAAAAACAGTAAACTACGGTTTAGAAAAAATATTCGAAGGGGCTCAAGATTTTTTACCTCTTCTTGGAACAGATTATGTTGAGTTTTATGTTGGTAACGCAAAACAATCAGCACATTTTTATAAAACAGCATTCGGATTTCAATCGTATGCTTACAAAGGACTAGAAACTGGTTCTAGAGACAGTGTGAGTTATGCATTGAAACAAGATAAAATCGTTTTAATTTTAACTACACCTTTAAATAGTAAATCTCCGATAAATGATCATTTAAGAAAACATGGTGATGGTGTAAAAGTGATTGCTTTATGGGTAGATGATGCAAGAAAAGCATATGAAGAAACTACAAAAAGAGGTGCTAAATCATATTTAGAACCAACGGTTGAAAAAGATGAATTTGGAGAAGTAGTTAGAGCAGGAATCTATACGTATGGTGAAACAGTTCATATGTTTGTAGAACGTAAAAATTACAAAGGAAACTTTTTACCAAGTTTTGTGCCGTGGAAATCAGATTATAACCCAGAGTCAGTTGGTTTAAAATTTATTGACCATATGGTTGGAAACGTAGGATGGGGAGAAATGAATAAATGGGTAAAATGGTATGAAGATGTAATGGGGTTTGTAAACTTCCTTTCATTTGATGATAAACAAATTCATACAGAATATTCAGCCTTAATGAGTAAGGTAATGAGTAATGGAAATGGTAGAATTAAATTTCCAATAAATGAACCTGCAAAAGCAGCTAAAAAATCTCAAATTGAAGAATATTTAGATTTTTATGAAGATTCTGGAGTACAGCATTTAGCACTA
>JAHRWC010000403.1 GCA_019090365.1 Flavobacteriaceae bacterium | reverse complement strand
TATTACTTTTTTTAAAATATTAAAAAACATGTAATGTCAAAATCTGAAGGCTTCTTTAAACAAGTGTATCAAGTCGCTAAAAAAATTCCTTATGGACGTGTAACATCATATGGCGCTATAGCAAACTATTTAGGCACTCCTAAAAGCGCTAGAATGGTTGGTTGGGCTATGAATGCTTCACATAATGATTCAGAGGTTCCAGCGCATAGAGTAGTCAATAGAGTTGGTTTATTAAGTGGGAAACACCATTTCGAAGGTACCAACTTAATGCAACAGCTGTTAGAAAGTGAAGGTGTTATTGTAAAAGAATACAAAGTACAAGATTTTGAAACCTTGTTTTGGGATCCAATGAAAGAACTAAGATAATTGTATAAAAAAAGCCTCGTTTTAAACGAGGCTTTTTTTATATAGATTAAATCTGTTTATTAATAAAACTCAGATCTATTGTCTTCAATAACAGCAGCTTTCTTTAAAGCTTGATAAATACTTGAATTTATTGAAGGTGTAGTTTTAGCATTTAATTGATTTGCAAATGCAGAATAATCTTCTAAATCTGGAGCTTTGTTTACAGCTAATACTCTTACCATAAAAACACCACTTTTTCCATCAATTAATTGTGTGTTTTCTCCAGCTTCTTTTCCAAATGAAGCACCTACAACTTTAGATTCAGTTCCTGCACCAGCGATAGTTGGACTAGCCATTGTTAAAGCTGTAGCACTTTTAACTGTTACATTTTGATTAGTTGCTATTTCATTCATATTAGTTGAACTAATAGACTCACGAATCATTTTCGCTTTCTTTTCGTTTCTTAAAATAGGAGATACAGTAATAGAAGCTTCAGCAATACTCATTAAAGCTTTCGCGTTTCTTCTTGTAACTTGAGCGATAACATAACCATCAGGAACACTAAAACGTTTTACATCACCAATTTTTACGTCTTCTTGGAAAGCCCATTTAACAACACTTCTATTGTTTCCAATTCCAGGAATATTAGCGTCTAATTCTCCAATTTTATTTACAGGTCGAACATTAATGCTTTTTTCAGTAGCAATAGCTTCAAAATCACCTTTAGCAGCTTCTAATTCAAATTTCGTTGCGTTAGAAAATACATCGTTTAATGTTTTTTCTGAAGGCTCTATAGATTTAGTTACTGTTGCAACTTTTACTACATCTTGAAAATTCTTTTGATCTTCAACTTCAATTATATGAAATCCAAATTCTGTTTTTACTACACCAAGAGATCCTTTATCCATTTCAAAACAATAATCTCTGAATTCTGGTACCATTGCTGAATATCCAAACCAATCGTAACTTCCTCCTTTTGGAACACTACTTATGTCTGAAGAAAATTCCTCTACTAAAGAAGCGAATTTAGAAACATCACTTTTTAATACCTTTTGAAGACTATCAGCAGTAGCTTTAGCTTGTGCTTCAGTTTGTGTAACATCTGGATTTACTCTAGTTGCTCCTAGGAATGGAATTAATATATGTCTAGCTTTAGCCGAATCTGGTAATTGTTTTTTTCCGATAAGCTTAGTTAAGTTATATGAAGCATCTACTTTATATGGTCCATACACAGAATTAACTGCTAAAGAAGAAATAGTATCTTTAATTGCATTTGGTAATTCAGTTTTAAACATCCATCTGTCTAAATACTGTTGATCTGAATTTGCATTTACAAAATCTTGATTATCTGTAGCGTCTTTAAATCCAGGTAATGTATCATTAGCCTTAGTTACAGCATTGTATTCAACTTTATTCTGTAATAAAGATTCAATATCAATTTTTGCTTCGTCTATATCTGCTTGAGATGGGCTTTCTGAAAATGTAACATATTGAATGTCTGCTTGTGGATCTATTTCAAAACTTGAAGCATGACTTTTAACATATTGTTCAATTTCAGCATCAGTAATTGTAATATCTTCATCTGCTATTTTAGCATAAGGAATCTGAATATATTCAATATTAATTTTGTCATTTTCGAAACGATATTCTTGTTCACCTTCAGCTAAGGTTGTACTTAAACCACCTTTTACAAGATTAAAATAATTAGTTTCAAGAACATTAGCAGTAATGTTGCTTTCAAAATCTAACCATTGTTGGTATTCTGTACCATTTCTAGATTTTATATCAGCAAGATATTCTTGCATTTTACCTTCATCAAATAAACCGGCTTCATTTTGAAATACGGGGTTATTAGATAGAGCAAGACGTAATGAGTTGCTTATTTGTTCTTTTTCTGCAGAAAGACCTAAAGATTCATATTGTTCGTTAAGTAATGTACGACGTAATTCTCTTTCCCATACAACATTCATTGCTTGAGTTGTAGAACTTCCTCCACCTAAACTACGTTGTGCAGTTTCAACTTGCTGCATGAAGCCTTCACGAGGGATATCTGTACCATTTACGGTCGCTATATTTGTTTCTCCTTTTTGAGAACTTGTTCCTTTGTTAATTACCCCATCAAGTACAAAAGCAAACAATGCTAATGCTATAATAATGATAAGGAATACTCCTCTTTTTCTAATACTGTTTAAAATTGCCATCTGTCATTCTAATTTATAGGGGGCGAAAATACCATTTTCCAAGCAGTTATGAAAAAGTTAGATTGAAAAAATGTAAGAAAAATTTATAATCTAGTCTTTGTGAATATTTTTAACTTCAACAAGTTCAATTTTTGTAGTAGAAACTTCAAGTATTTTTATGCTATAGTCTTCTATTTCAATTGTTTTGTCTTGATCTGGGATATCTTCTGTAAAGTTCACAATTAAGCCACCTAAAGTTTCATAATTTTCGTTTTCTGGTAGGTTTAGCTTATAGGTTTCATTCAAATAGTCAACTTCTAAGCGAGCAGAGAAAATAAAATGGTCTTCATCTACGACTGTTTCAGTATGATCTAATAAATCATGTTCATCTTCAATCTCACCAAATAATTCTTCAATTATATCTTCTACAGTTAAAATACCAGAAGTGCCTCCGTATTCGTCAATAACTACTGCAATACTCTTGCTTTTTTTAGTAAGTACATTTAAAACATCTTTTGCAAGCATTGTTTCAGGTACAAAAACAACTGGGATTAGTATCGATTTTAAAGATTTTGGTTTTTTAAATAACTCGAAAGAATGAATGTATCCTAAAATATTATCGATATTATCTTTATAAACTAATATTTTTGAGAGTCCAGTTTCAATAAAAAGTGTTCTTAACTGTTTCGGACTTGAATAAATATCAACAGCAACAACTTCTGTTCTTGGAATCATTACTTCTCTAGATTTTACTTCTGAAAAATCTAAGGCATTTTGAAAAATCTGAATTTCACTATCTACATCATCTGAAGTTTCGACAGTTTCCATTTGTTCAGAAATATAATTTCCTAATTCAATTTTACTAAAACTTAATTGAACACTATCTCCTTCAGTTTTAAAAATGATTTTTAAAATTCTATCTGAAATCCATATAACAAATTCAGAAATAATAGAAAATAGGATATAGAAGAAATAAGCTGGAGCTGCAAATATCTTTACTAGGCTATTCGCATAAATTTGAAAGAATACTTTTGGTAAAAACTCTGCGGTAAGTAAAATAATTACAGTCGAAATAATGGTTTGTACTAATAATGCTGTAAAACCTTCAAGCGCAATATAATGCACTAATAAGTCTCCCATATAAAGACCATACACGACTAAAGCAATATTATTACCCACAAGCATAGTGGCAATAAATTTTGAAGGTCGATGTGTAAGCTTATTTAAAATTTTTGCTAAGAAACCGCTTTGTTGTTTTTCTATTGCAATATGTACTTTATTAGAAGAAACATAAGCAATTTCCATTCCTGAGAAAAAGGCGGAAAGAATTAACATGCTTATGATAATGATTATATGATATTCCATATATGAATGTCTAAAAGTACAGTTTAAGCGTAAAAAATATTATTCTTCATTATTACGATCTTCCATTTTTTTTCTAAAATTTCTTTTAAAGAAAAACATAAAAATAGCTACAATTCCAAAAAAAGCAAATAAATAAGAACGATATCTATCTTCTTCCCAGTTTATAATTACAACATATAAAGATAATGCTGCCATTAATATATAGGCATATTCAAAAAGGCGGTAAATTTTATTGCTCATCGGTTATTTCTTTTTTATCGATAATTTGTACTCCTTGATTTTTTCTTGATAGGAAGGTAGTAAAATCTTCACTAGAATCAAATCTAGCTCCGTCATTATAAGATCCATCTTTAAATTTTATGCGATAGGGTTGGTCGGTAAAAACCCATTGATTTTTTTGATCCCAATATAATTGTTCAGCATTTAGCACCAAACTATCACTCGTTAAAACGACTACGTCTTCTCTTAAATCAACCATAGTAGTTCCTTCATAGCGAATTGCGTATTTAGAAGTTATAGTTGTTTTTTCCTGATTTTCATTCCAAAAATATACAGTAACTCCTTCAGGAAATTCTTGGTATGGAAATTCGAAGTTTGCAAAGTTCCAAAGTACAGGCGCCATTAAATTAGTCACTACTCTTCCTGAATCTGTATATTTTAAATTTATGTTTTTTCCTGTTGCGATTGGAGCTTCATCCTTTAGGTTTAATCGTTGGATGTTTTTTTTATTTCCTTCACATGCAAAAAGCGTGATAGCAAATACAATTGCTATCACGCTTTTAAACATATAATTTGTTTTGTTCATTCTTATAAATTAGGAACCTTTACGCTTCCGCCTATCCAGCAGTTAAAGGTAATGGTTTTTCCAGCCATTCCTTCGCTAAAGATATCACTTTTTGAAGGAGCACGTTGTCTATAACTGCTTGCAGCAGCTCTTGCATTTCCTGCAATAGAAGCATCTACTCTTGCTGCTTTATCAGCCATTTGAGCAGCTAACCAGTTTACAGCTCTTTTTTCGAAAACCGTCGTTCCACAACCGTTAGAACTCTTAGCATACATTGAAGCTATTTTTAAATAACAACTACCAAACGATGGTTTGTTATCAATAGCTTTACGGTAGTAACTTCTAGCTTTACCGTAGCTTCCACTTTTTCTAAAGTTTTCAGCAATTTTGTAATACACCTTAGCTTTATCACTTGGGTTTGTTTCTAACTCTGCAGATTGGTTATAGTAGTTTAAAGCATCTTTAGATTTACCATCTTTAGAAGCTAATATCCCTAAATAGTATGCAGATTTAGCAGAAGGTTCAAGTGTATGTAATTGTTGTACCATTTGAAAAAATAAAGGTGTATCACAATCCTTAGAACTTAATCTTCCTGCTGATTTTTTTAACCAATTAACATCATTTTTATTTGCTTCAAAATCTCTTTCATATAAAGGAATTAAATTTGGACAATCTGCAATGATACCTAATTTACCATCTACACTTCCTTTAACTGTTCCGTAGGCTTTTAGATTTTTTTCAGAAGCTTTTAAACTTTTTTCTTCTTTTGTAGTCAGTTTAGTTCCTGATTCTTGTTTGTCTAATAATTGAGTTAGCATTGAAGCTAATTTAATTTCTTCTTTCTCAATTTTCTCATACACAACATCATATAGATTAAATACCTCTTGAACATCTTTATTTCCAGCATCAAATAAATCTTTAGCTAAAGAAAAATAGGTATATAAACTTTTTGGACTTGTAAAAGTTTCTTCGTCTAACTTATAAGCTTCGTCAAAACTATCAAATTGACTTTGCTTAGTTCCAATACCATTATCGAAGTTGATTTGTGCAACAGTAGATAATGTTTTTCCTTTTTTAATTTTATTAGGAAAATATTGCATTTGATATTGGTATGCTTTGATTAAATCTTTTACTTTAGATTTATCACCATTTTTTATATAATGTTTGAACATTCTTGCAGCATATTGGTATGTTGCAATACTATATGATGGGCAGTCATTTACAACTTTATCGTAATGTGGTAGAGCTGCATCATAGTTTTTAGCTTTTGCAGGTTCTACAAATAAAGATAATGTAACAACACAGTCATTGTCAGATTGAGCAATAGCTTTACTTCCAAAGCTTAGCGCTATAAGAGTTACAAGTAAGATTGTTTTCATTTTCATTTTCATAATGTTCGTGTTAATAGTATTAATCATAATATCTTTTTTCAAACCATCTATCATTTAAAGATAAACTAATAATTGTATTGAAAAAGTTTTCTTTGACTAATCCTTGGTTCTTAGTTCCTCGTTGTCCAAATTCAAATCCTAAATTAAGATTTGAGAATACTCGTCCAACAGGTAAACCAACTCCAAAAGATATGCCAAACTCGTTTATATCTTCACCTCTAATGTTCATTCCAGTTTCTTCTACCCTAAATCCTGCACGATAAACTACTCTTTCCCAATAACTTCCGATAGAATTATAGTTCGGAATAAAAAATCCACCTAAACTAAATTTAGAAGAGTCATTATATGTTACTTCAGGAATTGAAAAGGCACTATTTTCAAAATTACTTGTTTCAATTCCTGTATATTCAGCACCTACAAACCAATTTTTAGGCTTACCAATACCTGCACCAATTGTATATTGTGAAGGGAATGATATGTTTGTATTTGGCTCAACAGATTC
>JAHRWC010000402.1 GCA_019090365.1 Flavobacteriaceae bacterium | reverse complement strand
TTAACAAAGTGTAAATTGCGTATATATGATATAATTTATAACTTAAAAAGTAAAATAGAAGAGCTAGTATTAAATAATAAATATAGCCTTTTGAATTTTGGAGTTTTAAAAACTCATTTAAGGTAATTAATGCAAGAATAAAGAATAATCCAATAAACCATTCTCGTGAGGTAAATAAGGTAAATAAGATAATAGAGACATATAAAATGCCTGAAATTGCCCTTACTATAAATTCCTTCATATTATAAGTCTTCTAGAAGCAGCAAATATAGGTTTTTTGTGATACTTCCATAACTCATAAAATCCTTTTCCTTTTCTTTCTCAGTTTCAAAGTCTTGGATTGTAGTTATATTACTTGGAATGTGTTTACTAGATTGATTTTTAATAATACGTAGACCTTCACTTATAGTTTCAACTAATTGACTTGTGGTAGCAAATATGACAAAGTTAGTTGGGAGTTCATTTAACTTTTTTTCTTTAATTTGATTAGAGGATAATAATATAGCTCCATTGTCAGCAATTAAAGATTCACAAGTTGAAAGATAGAATGCAGCTTTAGGTGAATTATCAAATTTTAAGTTAAAACCATCAAATTTTTGAATTAATAACTCATTGAAACAATAAGTATCTTTTTCATACCAATCATTCTCTAGAAGGATATTATCAAAAGCCTCCATAATTTCTTCATTGTTTTCACAATATAGAAATTTGCCTCCGTTTTTATTGAAATTATAGGTAAACCTTTCATCAATAGGTAGCTTGTTTTCAGGGAAATACTTCCCATGCTCAGAAGATTTTTTAATATTTTCTGACTTACCTTTTAAGTTAAAAAGTCTTTTAAACAGACTCATTTAGTTATTAATTTGAGGAGCTCTAGTTATTTTTACCAAATATATGAATTCTCTTTATATTACAAATATCCTTCAACTAATCTTTAATGCGTTTTATCGAATACAATAAATTAACTAGTTGCAATATTTTCTTGTTCTATCTCTTCTTTTTTATCAAAGGGTCTATCTCCAAATATCTTTTGAAGATTATCTTTAAATATCACTTCTTTTTCTAATAAGACATTTGCTAATTCAGTTAATTTATCTTTATGTTTTTCAAGAAGATCTATAGCTCTTTGGTATTGATTTTCAATCATTTTAGAGATTTCTTGATCAATCATTTCAGCAGTTTTTTCACTATAGGGTTTTGAAAAACCATAGTCATTCTGCCCTGAAGAATCATAATACGTAAGATTTCCAATTTTATCATTCAACCCATATATCGTTACCATTGCTCTGGCTTGTTTTGTAACTTTTTCTAGATCACTTAACGCTCCAGTAGAAATTTCATCAAACATTACTTTTTCAGCGGCACGACCACCTAAAGCAGCACACATCTCGTCAAGCATTTGATTAGGTTTAACGATAAGACGTTCTTCTGGTAAATACCATGCAGCACCTAAAGATTGACCTCTTGGTACAATAGTAACTTTAACTAAAGGAGCAGCATGTTCTAACATCCAACTAACTGTAGCATGTCCAGCTTCGTGATATGCAATCGCTTCTTTTTCTTTTGGTGTAATTATTTTATTTTTCTTTTCTAGTCCACCTACAATACGGTCTACTGCATCTAAAAAGTCCTGTTTTTCAACACTCTTCTTCTCATTTCTAGCAGCAATTAATGCTGCCTCATTACAAACATTTGCTATATCAGCTCCAGAAAATCCTGGAGTTTGTTTTGCAAGAAAGTCCATATCAAGATTTTCATCAATTTTCAAAGGCCTTAAGTGAACATCAAAAATTTCTTTTCGTTCTCTAACATCAGGAAGGTCAACATAAATTTGTCGATCAAAACGACCAGCTCTCATTAATGCTTTATCAAGAACGTCAGCTCTGTTTGTAGCTGCAATAACAATTACATTGGCATTGGTTCCAAATCCATCCATTTCAGTTAATAACTGATTTAAGGTATTTTCCCTTTCATCATTTGAACCAGACATATTGTTTTTCCCTCTAGCTCTACCAATGGCATCTATTTCATCAATAAAAATGATAGAAGGTGATTTTTCTTTTGCTTGTTTAAATAGGTCACGAACTCTTGAAGCTCCTACACCTACAAACATTTCAACAAAATCTGAACCTGATAAAGAAAAGAAAGGTACTTGAGCTTCACCTGCAACGGCTCTTGCTAATAATGTTTTACCTGTTCCTGGAGGTCCTACTAATAGTGCTCCTTTCGGAATTTTTCCACCTAAAGCAGTATATTTATCTGGGTTTTTAAGAAAATCTACAATCTCTTGCACTTCTTCTTTTGCCCCTTCTAAACCAGCAACATCTTTAAAACTAGTTTTAACATCAGTTTTTTGATCAAATAATTTTGCTTTCGATTTACCTATGTTAAAAATCTGTCCGCCAGGACCGCCTCCACCACCGGAAGACATTCTACGCATGATAAAAATCCAAATACCAATAATAACTACAAAAGGAAGCAGTGTTAATAATAATTCACCCCACATATTACTGTCAGTTTCCCAAACAATATTGGTGTTAAGGTTATGTTCCTTTTTTATTTGAGTTATTTTATTTTCGAAGTTTTGTAAATCACCAAATTCAAATTGATACCTAGCATCATTTGCGCTAGAAAGAAAACTACTGTTTCCTTTTTTCTTGATATGAACTTCTTTAGATTTTGCTTCTTGTGTTAAATAAACTTTTGCTAATTTTCGATTTACAATCTCTATTTTTTCAACATCACCATTGATTAAATATTCTTGAAAATCAGATTCATTAGTTGGGGAAGGTTGTGATAAGCTATTCCCTCCAAAAATTTGAGCACCAATTATTACAACAATAATAGATGCATAAATCCAATAAGCATTAAACTCTGTCTCTTATACACATCTGACGCTGCCGACGAAGCTAGAAGTGTA
>JAHRWC010000401.1 GCA_019090365.1 Flavobacteriaceae bacterium | reverse complement strand
TTTTTATTACACAAAACTTAAGCCCTGGTGAAGGGCGTGGCGAAATGATAAAAAGTGTTATGTTTTTTGAACACTTTTTAGAATGAAGCCGCAATAGATTATCAGCATCATCTTCCCCTGTTTATTATAATTGTTTGTATAAAAGAAATTATCTTTGCACCTCTCCTCGTTTTAAATAGTTATATATGAAAAACATTATATTATTATTACTATTCATTTTTACAGTGTAGTCTGACATAATATATTTCTGGCATCATAATTGCCTTACACTAAGTAATTAATTTAAAACACATATTATGAGTACAGGAACTGTAAAATTTTTCAATGATGCCAAAGGTTTTGGTTTTATCACAGAAGAAGGTTCAAACAAAGAACATTTTGTTCACGCAACTGGATTAATCGATGAAATTCGCGAAGGCGATGAAGTTGAATTTGATCTTCAGGAAGGGAAAAAAGGATTAAACGCGGTTAACGTAAAAGTTATCTAATAAATATATAACACTTTTTTTAAGCAAGAAGCCTATCCAATTGGATAGGCTTTTTTAGTATATTTACTTTTCACCTACAATCTCTACTATGCCCAACATTTTAGTATCATCTCAATGGTTAAAAAATCAACTTACCAATCCTAAATTAGTAATTTTAGATGCTCATTTACCCTCTAATGTTTCTAAAACTGATTCAGAAATTGAAGGACTTCAAATAAAGAATTCGCGCTTATTCGATATTAAAAATGAATTTAGTGATGTGTATAATTCACTTCCGAATACATTTCCGAGTAAAAAAGAATTTGAAACCTCATGTAGAAATATTGGCATTAATAAAGACAGTGTTATTGTAGTGTATGACCAAATAGGAATTTATACAAGCCCTAGAGCCTGGTGGATGTTTAAAACCATGGGGCATGAAAATGTCTATATTTTAAATGGTGGATTGCCCGATTGGATTTCGGAAGGTTTTGAAACCGAAAAAAAACAAACTCATATATATCCAAGAGGAAATTTTAAAGCTCAATTTGACCGAAAAGCAATAAAAAATTGGAAACAAGTATTAGAAAATGTTAGCTCAAATAAGTTTACAGTATTAGATGCACGTTCTTCAGATCGATTTAAAGGTGAAACAAAAGAACAGAGAGAAGGCTTGCGTAGCGGATGTATTCCTAATTCTAAAAACCTACATTTTGCAGATGTTTTAGAGAAAGGTAAGTTTAAATCTGAAACGGAACTAAAAGAGATATTTAATCACCTAGATATAGAAAATAAAGAGTTAGTGTTTTCTTGTGGCTCAGGGATTACTGCTTGTATTATTTTAGTAGCAAGTCAATTAATTTCTGAAAACAATACAGCAATCTATGATGGTTCTTGGACCGAATGGGGGCAAAATCACGAATTACCTATCGAGTAATTATTTTACTTCTATTATTACTTCCTCTACTCCTTTTCGAACTTTTTTAAAGCCCGAAAAAATATCCTCTTCAGAACGATAACCTACTGCTAATACTAACACAGAAGCCAACCCTTTTTCTTTTAACTCAAAATATTCGTCATATTCAGAAGGATTAAAACCTTCAATCGGACAAGCATCTATGTCTTCAATAGCACACACTGTAAGTAAGTTCCCTAAAGCCAAATACGCTTGTTTCTGCATCCAAACATTTAATTCGTCTTCACTTTTTTCAGAAAAAGATTCAATTAAAAATTCTTGAAAAGGGTCTAAAATTTTACGGGGGGTATTTCGAACATCTTCCACCAAATTAAAATACTCTTTTATATAAGTAGCGTCGATTTTTGTTTCGGTACAAAGCACTAATATATGAGAAGCATTGCCAACTTGCGCCTGATTCATAGACATAGGCACCATATCTTTTATTACTTCAGGATTGCTTACAACCAACATTTTTAAGGGCTGTAAACCATACGATGTTGCTGTTAGGTTAAATGACTCTTTTAAAGTTGCCATTTTTTCTTCTGAAAGCTTTTTATCTGCATCAAAATTTTTAACAGCATAACGCCATTGTAATTTCTCAATTATGGTAGAAGATGTACTCATTCGATTTAATTTTCAACAAAAATAAGAAGTCATCTGAAACTAAAAGCACCCTAGGATATGTTATTATTTATCCAACGATACGTTTTTGTTATACTAGTTTGTAAAATGCACTTTACAAGATGGACATTCTTGTCCGTTGACAGTACTTTTTAGTTTAATCCCTTTAAGGTGAGTTACGATGAAATTCTGAATAAAAGCGTGTTTACTTTTTCGATTGTTCACATCGATTTGTGCATCCTTATATTTTTCGCGTATTACATTTCCGTATTCTTGATCTCCCCAGCAATTTGGGCAAATATTTTGGGGTACTTCTGAAAATTCGTCTTGAATGTTGTTAGTCATCATGTGTTATTTTATGGTTATGTTTTAGGTCGAGATAAAAATGGTTTGATTACAATGAGGCTATAATCACATTGATTAATTAATTTTATTAAGCACCTGTCATATTCTTGCTTTAAGAAATTGGTTTAGAATTACTCATTTCGCTTTTGACCCCAAATGAAATTCCTGATCATCAGCTCGAATCTTACATTCCAAATTAATTATGGTATCTTTCCATATACTACTAATTAACTAAACTTTTACTAAAAGCAACTTATAGATGAAAAAAAACAGCCTCTTATTTATCGTCTTAACTACTTTCATTTTATTTCAATTCTCTGGATGTAATTCTCCAAAAAAAACTCCTGTTAGCCAAACGGATATTTCTGAACAAAAAGAACCTGTCGATCTCGAAAAGATTGCTGTTGTTATAGACACCGATATGGGTTTTGACGATTGGATGGCTATTTTATATGTATTGAATAGAACAGATGTTGTTGTTAAAGCAATTACAGTTGACTGTACAGGAGAAACTCATTGCCCAGTTGGAGCCGAAAACGCTACCAAACTTTTACTGCTTGCTGGCAAATCAGACATCCCTGTTTATTTTGGAAATGAACCTGCTGCCACACTTCCTTATCAGTTTCCTGCTCCTATCAGAGATAGTGCAACTGCTATGGATGTACCTGGATTTAACGATATCCCTGGTTCAAAAAACTATAAAGCGGGCGCTGCTAACCAGCTGGTAACATTAGCAATAAAGGCAGGGAAAAAAAACAACCCATTAACCATTTTATCTATCGGTACTTCCACCAATATCGCACAAGCTATTGAACAATCAAAAGAACTTGGAAATTTTGAGGATTTTACTAAAGGAATAAACATGATTTACAAGGGAGGTGGTGCTGTGGGTGAAACGGAAAACGGTGAACTTACTAATAATAACATTCCTGGAAACTTAAGCATTCCTGGGCTTTTTTCATCTAATAATAAAACCGCAGCCTGGAACATATACGCTAATGCACAAGGAGCAGAAACTCTTTTCACCTCTGGCTTACCCCTTACCCAGATTCCTGTTAACCTTTCCGATCAAGTAAAAATCACTGAAAGTTCTTTCAATAAGCTGAAAAAAAATGCCAAAACAAAAGCAGCTAAATTTGTAGTATCAGACATCCTTTCAAATGTAAACAGTCAAGGTGGTTTCGAAAAAGAGGAACTTGATTACTGGGACCCTTCGGTAGTGGTAGCGGCCTTAAACCCTGATTTTATTACTAACAAATATGAGAATATTCAAATTTGTGTAGATACTAATGAAGGTGATATCCACGGAACCACTTTTGTAAATACGCCCTCAGGTACAAGTACAACTTGTGGTTTACTTAACTTAACACCTGGAAAAATTACTGTATACACGTCCATTGATACCGATAAGTTTTATGAAGATTTCGAGGATGTTTTGAATAGATAATAGTGAAGAATTTTTTGATTCACTCAAGCATGCTTGGTTCACTTCTGAAAACAAAAAACCCACAACATCTGTTGTGGGTTTCCTTTTGCGGAGAAAGAGGGATTCGAACCCCCGGAGGTGTGACCCTCAACAGTTTTCAAGACTGCCGCATTCGACCACTCTGC
>JAHRWC010000400.1 GCA_019090365.1 Flavobacteriaceae bacterium | reverse complement strand
TTTATGATGCCCATGATCATCATGATGATCTACTGCTAAGTCGTGTGAGTTTGCTGACATATCTCTAATTAACTGTTATTTATTTTTTTAAAGTTGATGCCACAGTTGCTTGTTGAGCTAACCATGCTTTATACTCTTTTTCTGTTTCTACTACAATTTTCATTTGCATATTGTAGTGATTATTTCCACATATTTTATTACAAAGTAATAAATAATCAAATTCGTAAGTTTCTAAAGCTTCTTCTCCTTTTGCTTCTAAAGAAATACTTTTCTTTCTTCGAATTTCATTTATTTTATCAACTTTAGCAACTACGTCATCTTCCAAACGCATTTCATCAGTAGTAATAGTTGGTGTAAATCCGAATTGAGTAATCATCCCTGGAACACAATTCATTTGTGCTCTAAAGTGAGGCATATATGCAGAGTGTAATACGTCTTGTGAACGCATTTTAAATAATACTTTTCTACCTACTGGTAAATGTAATTCATTTACAATTTTATCGTCTTGTGCATAAGTATCTGAAACATCAACTCCTAGTTGATTAGCTCCTTCAATCAAACGTACATTTGCTTTTCCTAATGTATTATCATTACCAGCATATCTAGCTCTCCAATCGAACTGGTATGCGTATAATTCAACAATTAAAGGATCTTCATCTTCATCAACATACATAATATCTGTCCAAGTAAATAGACCATAGATAATTAATCCAGCTAAAACAACTACAGGAATAATAGTCCATATAAATTCTAACTTATGGTTATCAACATAATATAATGCTTTATAGCCTTTTTTCCCTCTGTATTTAAAGGCGAAATAAAATAAAAGCCATTCTGTAAATATTCCAACAACAAATATTAATGCCATAGACACTAACATTAATTGATCAACTTCTACACCATGTTCAGATGCTGAAACTGGTAATAAAACGTCTCCCCATAACCAAAAACATGCGATTAAAAGAACATAGATAAAGATGACAAAACCTAACATTAAATATCCGTTAAGGCTATTGTCTTGATCTGTTGAAATTTCTGAAGTATTGTCTTGTTCTGGCTTAGATAATTGAAATATCTTATTCATTTGCCAAACAGCAACTCCAAAAAGAATGATTACTAAAACTACTAAAAATGCGGTCATCGTTGTTTATTCAATGATATTAATTAATAATGATATTGTTTACTTTCCTTAATAAATGGATTGTGTTTTGCAATTAATGGTTGTTTTGTTAATGCAGTAAATACTACTAATACAAACAATCCAAAGAAAAATAACATTGATCCAATTTCAGGTAAACCGATAAACCATGACGTTCCAACTGTTGCCGGCATAACCAGTACAAATAGATCTACATAGTGTCCTGCAAGAATAACAATTCCTGTTAAAACTACAAACCAATTTACTCTTTTATAATCACTGTTCATCAGTAATAATAAAGGAAATATAAAATTCAATGCTAACATTCCGAAGAATGGTAAGTTATAATCTTCAATTCTTGTAACAAAATATGTTACCTCTTCAGGAATATTTGCATACCATATTAGCATGAATTGTGAGAACCATAAATAGGTCCAGAATATACTAAAAGCAAACATAAATTTTGCTAAATCATGTATATGACTATCATTCACAAATTCTAAATATCCTTGTGCTTTCAAGATAATAGTGATTAATGCTATCACTGTGATACCACAAACCATCATACCTGCAAATACATACCATCCATATAATGTACTAAACCAGTGTGGATCAAAACTCATTAACCAATCCCAAGACATCATAGATTCAGTATAAATAAAGAATACTAAAAATCCAGCTGCTATTCTAAAGTTCTTTTTAAAGTAACGATTATCTACAGCTGTATCATCTAAAACAGAAAACTTTCTAGAGAAGTGACGGTATAAATTCCAACCTAATAAAAAGATTGCAGCACGGATTAAGAAAGCAGATTTATTTAACCAACCACTTTTTCCATCAATTAATTTATCATAATGGTCACTTTCAGGATTTACCAATTCAGGGTCCATCCAATGAAATATATGATTCACATCCATTGCTGAAAGTGATAATAATATTAGTATAATTACTGAAGCCCAAGGCAAGTATGCCGTAATAGCTTCCATAACTCTAAATAATACTGGAGACCAACCTGCTTGAGAAGCGTATTGAATAGCATAAAATGCTAATACACCTAATGAAATCATAAAAAAGAAAAAGGAAGCAATATAAATTGCAGACCAAGGTCTATTTTGCATTTGATGCATAATATGCTCGTAATGAGCTTCATCATCATGCGCATCCTCTCCATGAGTTGCTTCACCTCCATGTGCGTCTTTTACAGCATTGTGTCCTTCATTATGACTAGCTTCTACATTATGACCATCACCGTGACCAGATGCCAACATTTCTTTAACTTCTGCTGTTGTTTTAGGGGCATTAAGAAAGCCTGAAACCATTCCTATGGCTCCAATTACCATGAAAACAATCGCAAAAAGTTTTAATTTACTAGGTAGCGTATACATATCTTTAGCTCTTCTCTTAATTTTTTATT
>JAHRWC010000024.1 GCA_019090365.1 Flavobacteriaceae bacterium | reverse complement strand
TTACTGTTTTGCGCAATAACGATAGAGGTAAAAAAAAGTAATACTAAATATTTATATTTCATTACAAAGAAAAATTAATCGTTTTAAACAATCAATAATATGAAAGTTAAATGCTTAAGGCTATAACTAATGTAACAATTATTATAAAATATGTTATAGTTATCTATAAAGAATAATAAATAACTACGTTTTTACTGCCTGTAACGATAAGGTTTAATTTACCATCCTTATTGGCATCTCCTAGTTCAGCATTTGAAGCTCCGAATACAGGAAAACCAGAAAGTAATGTGCCATTTTTAGAGTAGACATACACCTTTTTTTCTTGGGTTTCAGTTACTGAAATATAGGTAGATCTATTTACAGAAAATATCTTTGGTTGAGTATAAATACCAAAAGGGAGTTCTATTAACTTTCCGTTAATTCGAAGTAAATAATCATCAAGAGTGACCTTTGTTTTTCCTTTAATTGTAAACGAATAATTAGAAGAAACCTTTAAAGTTTTAGAGATGACTTTACCCGTTTGCGAAATACTTTCTTTGGAATTTTCTTTCGTAATTACTACAAAGTTATCTGCTTCTTTTGCTATTGGCATTGTAGAGAAATTGAATTTCTTTTTAACAGAAACTCTGCTTTTACCAACTCTGCTTAAGATATTTAATGTACCGTTTTCTTCAGCTATTAAAATATAATCTTTACGTGCCATACGTATATGCTGCGGCGCTAATACAATATTTGAGCTAGCCTTTTTAAACGTAAATCCTTTTACAATTTTACCTTTACTATCATACATCAGTACTTCTTTTCCTTGTGTAACTACAAAACGATATTTTCGTTTGTTATCATAATCAAATACAGATAATGGCTGTGTTATTTTATCTTTAAATTTAAGAGGAAATGGAGCCACTGCTTTCCCATTTCTGTCTAAAATATAAAAATTATTTTCGGTAGTAAATGCTAATTGTTTTTTCCCATTTCTTAAAATATCAACTTCTTGTACTGTTCCTAAAATTGGACTTTTAAGTTTTTTGGTCCAAAGTGTTTTTCCTTTTTCTGAAACGAAATGTAGGGTATTTGTAATATCTTGAACAATAATATCTTTCCCTTTTGTACGATGGTTGCTGAAAAATTGAGGTTCATTTAGTAAATCATTTTCAAATGTAATCGTAGCCAATTGAGAAACAATTCCTGAAGTTCTTTTCTGACTTGAAACTTCTTTACAGACAAAATTTAAATGTGCAAAATCACGATCATATGAAAGTTGTAATACAGCCAAAGGATATTTTTTAAAGTTAATCTTTTGTATTTCTGAAGTGTTTTCTGAATTAAATAAAGACGCAATACTTGAAGAAAAATTACCATTAAGTTTCATAATCAATAGAGAAGAAGCATTACTTAATTGTGAAACAGTTTCTTTATAATAATTAGTATTTACGAGACAATTATTATTCAGATATGAAGAAATGATATGTTTTGAAATTTCTTCATTTTCAGAAAGAACAAAGAATTGATCAATCTGAAAGACATAATTCATTTCAGTTTGCTCAAAGAAAGGATAAAATGTTTTAGAAAATAAATTCGATCTATTTAAATCATGAAGCATGACCTCTTTAAAAGCTTCTTTTTGAGTACTAAATCGCACTAATTCTTCTTTAGTTGTAGAAGGGTCAACACTATTTAAAACGATTGAATTCCCTAAACGATGTTCAACAAATGAAACCTCGCTAATAGCATCGAGTAGCGAAATTATTTCTTCTGAATCATCATGTTGATTATTGTAGGTATTACAGTTTTCTTGAAAAGCTTCAAAGTCATTATATGTAAGTGAGATCACACTTTTAGCATCAACAGGTGTAATCTTTGCAATGTCATTTTGTTGTGGCACTAAGCCTTTAAACACTGAAAGTAATTGAGGTAGGCTATCTCTATCTAACACAACCCCAGTTGCAGTTATAGCATCCGGAAGAATTTGAGTATTTAAAGAAGCGAGAGAAGCAAAATTGATTGCTAATGAATCATTAATTACTATGTTGTCAGCTTTAATTATAGCTTTAAAACCCTCTTCATTTTTAATTGAATTAATTTTTTGAAACACAGGATTAGTTTCAACTTTTTGCTTCAATATATTTTGAAGTAATGTTTGCGAAGATGAGGCTATAAAAACACTATCCTTTAAAGTTGTAAAGTGTACAACCGAATCAATCAACACTTTATAAATTGGGTGTTTGTCGATTAATATCTCTTCGGAAGAAGCATTTTTAATTGAATCAAGAACAAGCACATTTCCGGTTTGTTTTGTAATAAAAGTATATGCTGATGGGTTTTTATTAACACAAAAAATACTTTTACCTTCAGGTTGTAAATGGTTTAATAAATTGTTTTCAGAAATAAAAGAAAAGGCTGAAGTTTTAGAAAATTTTGAAATTAAATCGTTGTTATTAATATCTGCTTGTAATGTTTCAAAATCGGAGATATTAAAAACTACTGAAGTATTTTCAGGAATAAAATCTTTTAATTCGCCAACTTTTGTGCTAGCATCTTCACAACTCCAAACAAGTGAAATCAATAAAGTAAATAAAGTTATTTTCAGAAACCATTTCATAGATACAAAAATAGAAAGGAAAATATTATTTTTTATGTTTATTACAAGAGTTTGTTGACGTGTTCTTAACAATTTATAGATCAATTTTATATTGTTCAGGTAGTAAACGAAAACTTGTACGGTGATATTTAGTAATTCCGTACTTTTTTATTGCTTCACGGTGTTCTTTTGTTGGATAGCCTTTGTTTTGTTTCCAGTTATACATAGGAAATTCTTCATGAATATTTTTCATAAAGGCATCTCTAGACGTTTTCGCTAGGATAGAAGCAGCTGCAATATGTAAATATTTTGCATCGCCTTTAATTACACATTCGTGTGGTGTTTTAGGATAAGGTTTAAATCTATTCCCGTCTACAGCTATAAATTCAGGTTTTGGTTGTAGTTTTTTAATGGAATGATGCATTCCTAGAATGGAAGCATTTAAAATATTGATGGTATCAATTTCGTCCATCATAATATGTGCAACTCCAAAACTAATTGCTTCCTGTTCAATAATCTCTTTTAATAAGAGTCGTTTTTTTTCTGTTAATTGTTTAGAGTCTGTTAATATTTCATTTGTAAAATCATCTGGAAGTATAACAGCAGCTGCAGTAACTGGTCCAGCAAGGCATCCTCGTCCTGCTTCATCAGTTCCACACTCTAATAAATTTTGATGTATTTTTAACTTTAGCATGTAAAATTTATATCAACAAATTCCGTTCAAAAGTATACCTTTGCACGATAAGTAAAAAATTGATGGGTAAAAGACTTTTTCTTCTTCTTTTTATAAGTGTTTCTTGCACGATGTTTTCTCAAATAAAAAACAGAAATCAAAGAGGAAACACTCAAGGTACTACCAATGAAGAATCTACTACAGATGAAAAACCTCCAATCAATCTGTATAAAATTATTTCCTCTAAAAGAGATACAACTTATATAGATACTTCGTTAAGCATCCAAAAGGATTATAAATTTAACTACCTAAGAAAGGATGATTTCGAATTAATTCCTTTTAATAATGTGGGGCAAGCTTATAACACATTAGCTTATTCATTTAGAGAAAAACATTTATTGCCAAAGTTTGTGGCGCAAGGACATCATTTTAATTTTATGGGTCATGACGATATTAATTATTATCATGTACCAACTCCATTAAGTGATTTATACTATAAAACTGCTTTTGAACAAGGACAACAATTAGATGCTTTTTTAACAGTAAATACTTCTGAAAAGTTTAATTTTTCCATTGCGTATAAAGGAGTGCGTTCCTTAGGAAAGTATCAACATGAATTAACAAGCACAGGTAATTTTAGATTTACATCCAATTATCATACAGAAAGTAAAAGGTATCAAATACGTTCTTATATTTTGGCTCAAGATATTATCAATGAAGAGAATGGTGGATTACAGGAAAATGCTATTCAGTTATTTATTGAAGATGATCCCGAGTTTAAAGACCGTGGACGGTTAGATGTTCGTTTTGAAAATGCGAAAAACGTGTTAAAAGGATTTAGGGCTTTTGCTGAACATGAATATCAATTAATAAGCGATAAAGACAGCCTGTCAACTCATTCTTTGACGATTGGTAATAATATAAGTTATGATGATAAGTCTTATACATATGTGCAAGATTCTCCTTTTTCTGACTTTGGTGAATCTTATACACCTAACATTCATTCGAGGGTAAATTATAAAGAATTTAAAGCGGAAGGATTTGCGAAGTATTCAAATAAAGTTTTAGGTAATTTATCTGCATTTGCTAATTATACCGAACATAACTATGGCTATAATTCAGTATTAATTTTAGATGAAGGAAGAATTACTAATCGTATAAAGGGTACAACGATTCAAGCGGGAGCAACTTTTAATAAAGAATATAAAGGATTTAAATTGTTTGGTGAAGGAGCCATAAATGTATCGAGCGATTTTGATGGAAATTATATCAATGCAGGAGCATCGTATGCTTTTAATGAAGATACCAATGTAAAAGCTGAAATAAATATACATTCTGCAGCACCTAATTATAATTTTTTATTATATCAAAATGATTATAAAAACTATAATTGGCAAACTAATTTTGATAATGTAAAAACACAGGAGTTACATTTAAAATTAAAATCTGAGAAGTTTTTTAATGCAGATATCAGCTATACAGGAATTGATGATTATACCTATTTTGGAATTAAAACAAATGATTCTACACCAACACCTCATCAATATGGAGAGCGAGTTGATTATTTAAAGGTAAAGGTTGAAAAGGAATTTCGATATAAAAGGTTTGCGCTTGCAAATACTATCATGTATCAAAGTGTTTTAAATGGTGAATTCATTTTAAACGTACCAGAAATTATTACACGAAATACTTTGTATTACCAAGATCATTGGTTTAAAAAGGCATTGTTTATGCAGACTGGTGTAACTTTAAAATATTTCACAGAGTTTAACTCAAATGCCTATGATCCTGTTTTAGCCGAATTCTATGTGCAGAACGATCAAGAATTAGGAGGTTTTCCTATGGTAGATATTTTCTTTAATGCAAAAGTTCGTCAGACACGCATTTATTTTAAATTTGAAAACATCAATTCACTTTTTAGTAATACCAATGAATATTTTTCAGCACCAGGATATCCATACCGCGATCCAGTAATTCGCTTTGGTTTGGTCTGGAATTTCTTCTTGTAAACAAATACCCTTAAATTATCTA
>JAHRWC010000399.1 GCA_019090365.1 Flavobacteriaceae bacterium | reverse complement strand
TTTAGAAATTCTAAGTGTAATAGCTAAAAATAAAAGCCCTAAGCTAATATCAATTTTTTTATTTTCTTTTTTAACCATCAAAAAATAAGTAACCATAAAGATACTGGCTACAAGAGCGATGCTTGTAAAAATAAGTAGAGCAATAGAAAGCGTCATTTGTTAAATCGTTTTTACAAATATATTGAATAACAAAGGTTTCGATTTGTTAAAATGCTCATAAAACTATCTCCATATTTCGAAAATGAGGAGAGAATAGTAGAATTCTAGCGATAGGTTTGCTTCAGAAATCAATAATTAAAACGATATCATGAAGAAAAAAAACTACCTCCTTTTACTTACTTTTTTGTGCACATTATGCTCCTTTGCACAATTTCATACACTTAATATTCCGCAGGTAAGTCCGAATGTTGAAGAGAGTCAGCGCATCGGTGTTACTGATATTACGATTAAATATAACAGTCCAGCTTTACGAGATCGAGATGTGTGGAATAATGTAAATATTATTCCTCAAGAAGGTACTCCTTACGCTTGGAGAGCAGGCGCAAATATGAATACAACAATTGAGTTTAGCACAGATATTTTAATAGAAGGAAAACAATTAAAAGCTGGCACTTATGGATTTCATATCATCCCTAGTAATGATATTTATACTTTGTTATTTGCTCATAATAATAATCAATGGGGAAGTTATTATTTAGATCAAGAAAAGGATGTCACTTTAAAGATTATAGTTCAACCAGAAACTTGTTCTACTTCTGAACAACTAGATTTTGAATTTCTTAATAGAACTGAAAATTCAGTTGTGGTTGGACTTGAATGGGGCGAAAAACGAATTCCTTTTAAGGTTGAAGTTGACTTAAACAAAACTGTAATTGAAAGTTTCCGAAGTGAATTAAGAGGGATTAACACCTATCATTGGCAAGCATGGAATGACGCTGCTAATTGGTGCTTAAATCATGAAACTAATTTAGACGAAGCTTTAGAATGGGCTAACCGCTCGATTGAAGGTGGCTATTACGGATTTGCGGCTAATAAAAATGTGACCAACGTTGGAACAAAAATTAAACTTCTAAAAAAGTTAGGCAAAGAAAATGAAATGCAAGCTGCTATTACAGATGCAAAGAACATGAAAGTTGATGCAAGAGAGGCAAATGAACTTAATATTTTCTTTCTAAGAATTGGTAAATATCAAGATGCTTTAGATTATGCAAATTCGTCGTATAAACAATATCCAGAATCATGGTCTTTGTTATTGAACCGAGGAATTGCAAATTATTTTTTAAAGAATAAAAAGGCAGGAATTAAGGATGTTAGGAAAGTAATTGATGTCGCGCCAGAACGATTTTCAAAAAGATTAAATGAAATCATTAATGAGTTTCAATCAGACTCATACGAATTAAGATAAGTAGTTTCAGGAGCAGTTTAAAGGGTTGGTGATTTTTCTCTTTACATGATACGGTTGGCTGCTCCTGTTTTTTTAAACACACTAAATAATGAATAAAATTTATAAGTATATCATCCTATTAATTTTTATAACTTCAATTAAAGGGGTAGCTCAAAATCAAATAAATATTGAAAAAGAGCAATGGATTGAAGATATTGATTTCATCATAAGAAAAGCTGAAGGAACCATTCCTGATTTTAAATCTACAAAGAACTATACAGAGTTTTTAGATCGAATGGATATGTTGAAAGAAGGTATAAGAACCTTAAGCTATGAACAAATAATTTTTGGAATTCAGTATGCTTTAAATAGTATAAGTGATGAAGGTTGTAATATTATTCCGTTTCAGAAAAAACTCGATGTAAATGTATTGCCAATAAAAACATATTGGTTTGATGAGGGTCTTTTTATATGTGATTCAGCAAAAGAATATTCAGAATATAAAGGAGAAGAAATTATTAAAATTAATAATGTTGATTTAAATGAAGTGTATTCAAAAATAGGGCGCTTTATTAATACCGATAATGAGTATTATCGAAAGTATCTTTTCACAGTTTATGGTACAATGCCATCGTTATTAAATGCTGCTAATTTGGGAGAATCAAAGCAACAAGTAACACTACAATTTGCATCCGGAAATGAAACGACAATAACTGCAGAAAGTGTATCAGAGTATATAAAGTTAAATCGCCAATTGCCAAATGATGAATATTTTTCAGCAACGCAGAAAAGTCATCAAGGGGAAAATTATTGGTATGAATATCTCCCAGATTCTAATACGTTATTTGTACAAATACAAAAAGTAGTCAATAATGATTCGGGAGATTCATTTTCAACATTTGTTAATTCAATTGAAACAGAAATTACTTCTAAAAAAGCGAACAAATTAATCATTGACTTGAGGTATGGAGGAGGTGGAAATGGTTTTAAATTAAAAGGATTCACTGATTTGCTGAAAGATCAAACTTCAATCAATAATGAAGGGAATTTGTTTGTGTTAACAAGTAATGCTACAAAAGGAACTTTGGTCGAGTTAGCGTCAATCTTATCTCTTAATACAAAAGCAATAATAGTTGGATTGCCAACAGGCGAAGGACCTAATATGGTTGGAGATACAAAATATATAGAGTTGCCAAATTCTGAACTGAGTATATCCCTTACCCATACATTTTGGCCAACGAGTTGGGCTTCAGATAAAAGAACGAGTATTACGCCAGATATTTTAGTTTCATATTCACACAAACAACACCAAATGAAGGAAGATCCATGGTTAGATGCTGTGTCAAATTACCAAATTCAGACAAGTAAAAAATTGATACCAAATCAGATTAAGAATGCATTAATAGATACTTATAAAGTATCGAAAAGGAAAGTGTCAATTGAAGAAAAACAAGATAAAATATATATTTCTATGAATCGAAAAATGAAGAGTTTTTTCGAGTTTAATTCAGAGATTTATTACACATCTGAAGGATTTCTAAGTAC
The DNA here is from genome assembly GCA_019090365.1 of Flavobacteriaceae bacterium. Taxonomy (GTDB): domain Bacteria; phylum Bacteroidota; class Bacteroidia; order Flavobacteriales; family Flavobacteriaceae; genus Marifrigoribacter. The sequence goes on along the minus strand of JAHRWC010000399.1, from coordinate 8,249 downwards.
AGACATCAAAGATGTTTATTTAGAATATAACACTTCAGAAAATGGAGAGTTAACATCGCTAGTTATGAATTGGAAAGGAACAATCTTAAAACTTAAATAATGAATAATAAGAAGCTAATTATACTTTTCATATTATTAATCAATGTGATTAATGGATTTTCACAAGAAAACTCAACACGTGATAATTTTAGATATCAAATAAAAAAGACAACTGTTTCTATTAATATCGATGGAGTTGAAGGCGAAGGAGAATGGGATACACATCAATTGATAGATACATTGTATAATCATAATCCGACAGATACAGGAGTTTCTAAAAATAGTTCCGAAATACGATTAAGCTATGATGATGAAAACCTCTATATTTTTGCAAAACACTTCGATGAAGGGAATCGTATAATTCAGTCTTTGCAACGAGATTCAGATAACTCGCAATGGGGGAGTGATGCTTTTACGATTGCAATTGATCCAATAAATAAAAAACAGAGCGGTGTAATTTTTGGGGTTAATGCAGGAGGAGCAGAATTAGACGGAAGTTTACTTGTGGAACCTTCACGAACCACCTATTCAGATTCTTGGGATGAAAATTGGGTTTCTTCAACAAAACAATACGACAACTATTGGATTATGGAAATAGCCATTCCGTTTACTAGTTTACGATATAATAAAGACAATTTAGAGTGGGGAATTAACTTTGTTAGAGGAGATAAAGTTGAAAACTATTATTATACTTGGACTACGCCTTTTCCAATCAATTTTAATGGAATTGATGTAAACTATATGGGAGCTTTAGTTTGGCCAGAAGTGCCAGAAGTGAAAAATAAGATTGCCTTTGTAAAACCTTATTCAACCTTGACTTCATTAAAAGATAATCAAGCAGAAGATACAGATGTTGACACAAAAATTGATGCTGGAGTTGATGTAAAAATGGCAATCACTAAATCTTTAAATGCAGATATTACATACAATCCAGATTTTTCGAATGCCGATGTGGATCAAGAAGTAACAAATATTACTCGGTTTGATATTTCACTACCAGAACAACGGGAATTTTTTGTTGAAAATGCTGATATTTTTTCAAATTTTGGGAGCTATTCAATAAACCCTTTCTTCTCAAGGCGAATGGGTTTAAATACCCCAATAATTTATGGAGCAAGAGTTACGGGTAATATTACGGATGATTTACGTCTTGGAGTAATGAATGTTCAAACAAAGAAAGATGATGACATTGATGCTCAAAACAATACCGTTGCAGCATTTAATTACAAAGTTTTAAATAGATCTCAATTAAGAGGATTATTTGTTAATAGAAAAGAAACAGGAAATAATTCTATTAATGATTTTGGAAGAAACTATGGAGCAGAGTTTACTTATATATCGAAAAAAGGAAATTTAAATAACAGTGTAAAATATCATCGTTCAATAACAAATGAAAACACGAAAGGTTCTTATTTTGGGATCAATGGAAGTTATGCAACAAGGCAATTTAGAGCAGGATGGACCTTAGATGTATTGGATGAAAATTATCAAGCAGACTTAGGATTTACACCTCGATTATTTAACTATGATGCAGAAAGTCAATCGGTGGTTAGAAAAGGATATGTTTTTGTTAACCCTTATGTTACCTATAGATTTTTTACAAAAAAGAAAAGTAGTAAGCTCATTTCTCAAGGGTTCAGGTTTTTTCACAATATCTTCTTGAATCCAGATGGAAGCTTAAATGAACGAGACAATAATTTAGCCTATGATTTAGTGTTTAAAAATACTTCAGGACTTACATTATTAGGCACAAATAGGGAAGTAAATTTAAATTTTGAAACAAATTTCTTAGGGGAAGAATTTGATAATTTACCTGTTGGAAATTATAATTTTAGTAAGGCAACCCTTAGTTATAATTCAGATACACGAAAGATGTTTACGTATAATATGTCTGGGAGTCATGGTAATTTTTTTAATGGTAAAATCTCAACATTAAATGTTTTTGGAAATGTTCGTTTTGGATATTGGGGGAATTTTAGCTTGTCTTATAATTATAACGATATAAGTTTACCTGAAAACTATGGGGAACTAGATTTACATTTAGTCCGATTTAGAGGTTTGGTTAGTTTCACAAACAAATTATTTTTTAATAATACGGTTCAATACAATTCGCAAAGTGAAAACTTTAGTGTGTTTTCAAAATTAGAATGGCGCTATTCTCCTTTATCTGATATATTTCTAATTTATAATCAGAATAACAACACCGAAGGTTTTAATTTAAAAAACAGATCCATCATTCTAAAAATTACTTATCGTTTTGCTGTTTAATTTAAAGTCTTTGACTATGAAAAAAATCTTTCTTTCAACAATTGTATTTTTCTTACTTTTTGCATCCTTTGGATGTACTGAAAAAGGTAAATCTGTAATCTTATTTGAATCTTTATTACAACCCACCAATGAACCTAAAATATTCATGGAGGGTGTTGTTTCAGTAAGAAATGTAATTCATTTTGGTTCATCATTTTCTGAAAACGGCAAACATCTGGTTTATACGAATAGTGAAGGAGATGGACCTTCAAAAGTAATGATTCAGGCTTTTGAAAAAAATCAGTTTTCGACTCCAAAACCCATCGTAAATGATACGTTAAATTCATATGGAGATGCTAGTATTTCTTCTAACGGAAAAGTAATAACACTCACAAGTACTCGACCACAAAGCATAGTTACTGATTCAATCGAAAAAAATGGTATTTGGCAGTTCTTCAGAGATAATGAAAGTTGGGCTAATCCAAAGTTTATAGACCTTAAAATGGATTATGAAGGAGGTTTTGGTTACCCAACAATGACAGATGATCAAACACTTTACTTTGCCTATATTCCTGATGATGGTACAAGAAACATGGATATTTTTAGATCACAATATAGTTATGGTGGTTATGAAAAACCTGAGAAACTTCCTCCAAATATTAACTCTAGTAAATTTGAGGGTGATCCTTATATAGATCCGAAAGAACGATTTTTAATTTTTGCAGGATTCGATAGAGATGTAAACTATGGGAAAAGTGATTTGTATATTTCTTTTAAATTAGATGATGGTTGGTCAAACCCAATTAATTTAGGGAAAAAAATTAATTCTCATGGATATGATGGAAGCCCATATGTAACATCAGATGATCAATATTTAATCTTTACAAGTAGTAGGCATCCGGAAAATAAAGATGAAGAGGAGTTGTTTAATGTGTTTTATGTGTCCTTTGATTTAGAAATGTACATGACACTAAAAGATTAATAGAAATTTGATTTTATTCAAAAAAAAGCGAGCTTCATTTTGAAGCTCGCTTGCATTTACAACTTTAATGCTTTATTCGTACTCAAGGCGGGATTAGATCACTTTGCTCGTTCTTCCCTATAGCGTCGCTTTGAAAATCATTAAAGTAAATACTTCGCTTTTATTCAAAAAAGAAGCGAGCTTCATTTTGAAACTCGCTTGCATTTACACTTATTAATGATTTATTCGTACTCAAGGCGGGAATCGAACCCGCACGCCGTGAAGCATTGGATTTTGAATCCAACGTGTCTACCAATTCCACCACTTGAGCTTAGACTTGGCAAAAATAAACATTTATGCTAATTATCATTCTATTTTTAGATGTTAATTAAAATGCTAATAAATTTTAATAAATAGCTAGGTCAAAATTGCAAAACAAATATGAATAATTTTACATTTGCAAGCATCTAACACACACAACAAAATGGACAATAATTATCCCGATCCAAAAATTTTCGCTTGCAAACAGAGTGAAACTCTTGCGCAAGCAATCGCAGACTCTTATGGAATACCATTAGGAAATGTAATAACATCAACCTATAGTGATGGCGAATTTCAACCTTCGTTTGAAGAATCTGTACGAGGAAGTCGTGTTTTTATCATTGGATCAACATTTCCTAATAGTGATCATTTAATGGAAATGTTATTAATGATAGATGCAGCAAAACGTTCTTCTGCAAGACATATTACAGCGGTATTGCCTTATTTTGGTTGGGCTAGACAGGATAGAAAAGATAAACCACGAGTGCCAATTGCAGCTAAATTAGTTGCTAAAATGCTGGAAACAGCAGGAGCTACTCGAATTATCACAATGGATTTACATGCAGATCAAATTCAAGGGTTTTTCGAAAAGCCAGTAGATCATTTATTCGCTTCTACTATATTTTTACCTTATGTAAAATCACTTAACTTAAATAATCTAACAATAGCTTCACCAGATATGGGAGGTTCAAAAAGAGCCTATGCTTATTCAAAATTCTTAGAAAGTGATGTTGTTATCTGTTACAAGCAAAGAGAAAAAGCTAATATTATTTCTCACATGGAATTAATTGGTGAAGTTGATGGGAAACATGTAATATTAGTAGATGATATGGTCGATACAGCAGGAACGTTAACAAAGGCAGCCGATGTTATGATGGAGCGTGGAGCCTTGAGTGTGCGAGCTGTTTGTACACATGCGTTACTTTCGGGGAATGCCTATGAACGTATTGAAAACTCTCAATTAACTGAACTTATAGTTTCAGACTCTATACCAATAAAACAAGATTGTTCTAAAATTAGAGTAATAACTTGTGCACCTCTTTTTGCTGAAGTAATGAGAAGTGTAAATGCTAATAAATCAATTAGCTCGAAATTTTTAATGTAAGCTTCTGAATTTCATCTTTATTAGTGCCTAAAAAATGTGCTTTGAGGTTTTTCAAAATCAAAAAAAAGTCGCACATTTGCACCCGCTTAGTCAGAAAGGCTAACACATAAATTATATTCATTAAAATAAACAAATGAAATCAATTACAATCAACGGATCTCAAAGAGAAAGCGTAGGCAAAGTAGCTACTAAAGCCTTACGTAATGCTGGAATGGTTCCTTGCGTAGTATACGGAGGAGATGCACCAATTCACTTTTCAGCACCAGAATTAGCATTTAAAGACTTAGTGTACACTCCAGACGTACATACAGTTGTAATTTCTTTAGAAGACGGTACTAAAGTTGCCGCTATTCTTCAAGATATTCAATTTCACCCAGTATCAGACAGAATTTTACACATCGATTTTTATCAAATATTTGATGATAAAGAAGTGAGTATGGAAATTCCTGTTCGTGTAACAGGTAACTCTGTAGGAGTTAAAAATGGAGGTGTTTTACGTGTTGTTACTCGTAAATTACGTGTTAAAGCATTACCAAAAGATCTTCCAGATTTTCTACATGCTGATATTACAGAAATGAAAATTGGTAATAAAATGTATATTACTGATTTACTAGCTGGAGATTATACAATTTTACACCCAGATAACACTGTAGTATGTCAAGTAAGAACTTCACGTACTGCTGTTGAAGACGTAGAAGAAGACGAAGAAGGTGAAGAAGGAGAAGAAGGTGAAGAAGGAGCTGCTGAAGGAGCTTCAGAAGACAAGCCTGCTGAAGAATAAACGATTCTTAAAATTATACTTAAAAAGCATTCTATTTATTTGGGATGCTTTTTTTATTTTTACAGAATATTCATTTATTAGATGTTTGAATTTTTCAAAAACTTATTCAGAAGAAATAAAAAGACAGCACTTGAAAACATTCAAGATGAAACTGAAAATAATCCTATGAAGAAATTTCTAATAGTTGGTTTAGGGAATATTGGTCCGAAGTATGAAAATACAAGACATAATATTGGGTTTAGAATATTAGACACTTTTGTAGAAAAAGAATCTTTAACATTTGAAACCGTAAAACTAGGAGATAGAGCTTTATATAAATTAAAAGGAAGAACTTTTATATTTATTAAGCCTAGTACGTATATGAACCTTAGTGGTAAGGCAGTAAAATATTGGATGGATAAAGAAAAGATTCCTTTAGAAAATTTATTGGTGCTTACAGACGATTTAAATCTTGAATTTGGTATTTTTAGAATAAAATCGAAAGGTAGTGATGGTGGTCATAATGGTTTAAAAGACATTCAGCATACATTAAATACAACTCAATACAATAGATTTAGATACGGAATAAGCGATGCCTTTTCGAAAGGAAGGCAAGTTGACTATGTTTTGGGTGAATGGAGTGATGAAGAAGAAAAACAACTTTCAGTAAGAGTTGATAAAGCCATTGAAGCAATTAAGTCGTTTGGGTTAGCAGGAATGGCAAACACTATGAATTCATTTAACGGAAAATAAGGAAGAATTGAAAGTTTATCAACAAGAATCACTTTATAACAATAATCGTCCAAGTGTTGTAACCATTGGGACGTTTGATGGTGTTCATATTGGTCATAAAGAGATAGTCAATCAGTTAGTTAAGACTGCAAATGAAAATCAATTAGATTCTGTGATTCTCACTTTTTTTCCTCATCCTCGAATGGTACTTCAAAAAGAATCAGGAATCAAATTAATTAATACAATTGACGAGCGAATATCTCTTTTGTCAGAAACAGGACTCAATCATTTAATCGTTCATAAATTCACTAAAGAATTTTCTCGATTAACAGCATTAGAGTTTGTTCGTGATATTTTGGTGAATCAATTGAATGCAAAAAAAATTATTATTGGTTATGACCATCGCTTCGGAAGAAATCGAGAAGCAACTATCGATGATTTAAAAGAATTTGGTGAAATTTTCGACTTTGAAGTCATTGAAATTGGAGCACAACAATTAAATGAAGTTTCTGTTAGTTCTACCAAAGTTAGAAGAGCTTTAGATGAAGGAGACTGTAAAACAGCTCATCTGTATTTAGGCTACCCTTTTATGTTAACAGGTAAAGTAGTGAAAGGTAAAAGCATAGGAAAAACATTAAATTTCCCAACCGCAAATCTTTCAATAAAAGAAGAATATAAAATTTTACCTAAAATTGGAGTGTATGTGGTGCAAGCTGTGATTGCAAATAAAATAGTGTACGGTATTACCAATATCGGTACTAATCCAACTGTTGGAGGTATTAATCAAACAATTGAAACTTACTTTTTAGATTTTAATGAAGACCTTTATGATCAAGAACTTCAGATAGAATTTTTAACGAGAATAAGAGATGAATTCAATTTTAATTCTGTTGAAGAATTAAAAAAAGCCATTCAAGAAGATGAAAAATTCGCTAGAGCATATTTAAAAACACATGAATAAATTCCTCTTTAAACAAATTGATAATACGGGTCTAACCTTGTTTAGAATCGTATTTGGTTTGTTAATTACTTTAGAGGCATTTGGAGCAATTGCAACTGGTTGGGTGAAGCGTGTATTGGTTGATCCCGAGTTTACTTTTAACTTTATTGGTTTCGATTTTCTACAAAACATACAAGGTCCTGGAATGTATGTGTATTTTGCTCTAATGGGTATATTTGGAATTGGAGTTATGCTTGGTTACAAATATAGAATGAGCATGTTCGCTTATGCTTTTCTTTGGACGGGAGCTTATTTTATGCAAAAAACATCGTACAATAACCATTATTATTTAATGGTATTACTTTGCTGGTTGATGGTTTTTTTACCTGCCAATAAAAGGTATTCTTTCGATGTAAAATTTAAACCCTCGTTTAAAAAAATATCCATGCCACAATGGTGTAAATGGATGGTGATTTTACAAGTTTTAATAGTATTTACGTATGGCTCTGTAGCAAAATGGTATCCAGATTGGATCAATGGAACTGCACCTTCAATGTTCATGAAATCTAAAAGTAATTATTGGCTTATTGGTGGATTGTTGCAAGAATCCTGGACACATTATGTCATTGCTTACTTCGGAATTATTTTCGACTTATTAATCATTCCTATGTTACTATGGAAACCAACACGATTGCTTGGTTTTTATATGTCTCTGTTCTTTCATTTGTTTAATTCAATCGTGTTTCAAGTAGGGATATTTCCATACATGTCTATTGCTTTTGCTTTGTTTTTCTTTACTTCTGAAACTATTCAAAAACGATTCAGGTTAAAAGAAGAAATTTATAAAGGACAAGAAGTTATAATTCCGAAGTATAAAAACATTTTGATTGTTTGTAGTGCCTTCTTTTTTATGTTTCAAATAGGATTGCCTTTAAGACATTGGGCAATTAATGACGATGTACTTTGGACTGAAGAAGGACACCGTATGAGTTGGCGAATGATGCTGCGTTCAAAAAGTGGAACTTTGACAATATATATAGTAAATAAGGAAACAGGAGGCAAGGTTGTTTATGATTATAGAAATCAATTATCTAAAAAGCAATCAAGATCTTTATCTAAAAAGCCCGATTTAATTTGGCAATTA
>JAHRWC010000398.1 GCA_019090365.1 Flavobacteriaceae bacterium | reverse complement strand
ACAGAAAACCTTTATCTAGAATTAAAATCATTTTTATATTCTAAACCAAAAGAAAAAAAGGTTCCTAAAAACGTAATTTACCCAAAAATTTATAACAAAGATTTAGTTGAAAAATGGTTAGAACATAAATCAGGTACTGGGCTTTTATATTATTTTGGTTACAAGTTTGGTATTTACAAAGAGACTCTCGATATAAATGCCGTATATGAAAGGCATCAAGATAAAATTATGGCCTTAGCCATTAGTATTGACAATGAAGCATTTGAGGATTCTTCTTTTAATGAAGTATTTTTATCTAAACTTGGAGATTATATGGCAAATGAGGTGCTTCCGAAGCTATATCAATTACAAGATGATTCAGTAAGTAAATTACCTCGTGTAATGAATTACTTGTACTTTATCTTCTTATTTCTTGTAGTATTTGGAGTTTTACTCCCTGTTTGCTTCTTATTATTTAGTATGCCTATTTTGTTTTTAATAATAAGTTTTTCATTCGTAGTAAGTATTATCTTCTTTATTGCAACTTCCTTTTATCAATTTCTTTCAAGAGAAATAAATATGTAAATAGTATTTTAACTATTCAGGTTGATCCCAACTATTCTTTTTCCGAAGGTTTTTATATAATTTAATACCCAACATTAATAATACTGAAACTCCCACAATACCTACAACACCAAATATCCAGCCTATAGAGCTCTTTAAAACCACTAAAAAAGTACAAGCAAAAAGTATAATCGTTGCTACTTCGTTCCAAATTCTTAATCCAAACGAAGAATATTTCAAAAATCCCTTTTGGGTTTGATTATACATTAACTGGCAAATTCCATGATAAATAAATAGTAATAATACAAATGCTAATTTAATTTGCATCCAACCAAAATAGAGCCACTCTGGATTTATTACGAGTAGCCATATTGCAAAAAGTGTTGCTAATACTGCTGAAGGCCAGGTAATAATATACCAAAGCCTTTTGATCATTAATTGATATTGTTTCTGTAAAATCTCTTTTGCTGGTGATTCTTTTTCTTCAGCCTCCTTAAAATAGATGAATAAACGAATGATATAAAACAAACCTGCAAACCAAGTAGTTATAAAAATAATATGAAGCGATTTAACATAAAGATAATCCATCTTAATTATTATTTGACCAAGTATTAATCCATTCAATATTCACATTAACCCAGTCATCATTGTCGTTCATACAAGGAATGTGTTTATAATCACTACCACCTGCTTTAAGAAATTCCTCTTTTCCTTCCATTGCAATCTCCTCAAGGGTTTCTAAACAATCAGCAACAAATGCAGGAGTAATTACCGCCAATTTTTTCTTGCCTTCCTTCGGAAATTTTTCTAATTCAAAATCTGTATAAGGTTTTAACCAAGGATCTTTTAATAATCTCGATTGAAATGAATTACTATAAGTACCTTCTTTTAGGCCTAGCTTTTTTACGATATGTTTTGTAGTTTCAAAACATTGGTGGCGATAACAAACGTGATGAGCAACAGAATTTCTATCACAACAATTTCCGTCTATTTTACAATGATTTTTTGTAGGATCTGCTTTTAATATATGTCTTTCAGGTATTCCGTGATAAGAAAACAAAATGTGATCATAATCAAATCCTTCTAAATGATTAGCAATATTATCACTCATCGCTGTAATATATCCTGGTTCATTGTAAAAAGGAGGCATAACATCCATTTTTACTTGAGGATAATTTTCAGCAAGTATTTTTTCAGCTTTTACGGTAACAGTTTCATAAGATGACATCGCATAATGAGGGTATAATGGAATCATAAATATTTCATCAACTCCTTTATCTACAAGCTCCTTAATACCATTTTCCATGCTCATAGATCCGTATCTCATTGCTAAAGAAACTGGGATCTCAATTTTTTTATTTACTTTTTCTGAAAAACGTTCAGAAATTACAACTAGTGGAGAACCTTCCTCCCACCATATCTTTTTATAAGCGTCTGCAGATTTTTTAGGACGAACATTTAAAATGATTCCCTTGATCAACAAATAACGTTTCCAATACGGAATATCTATTACTCGTTCATCCATTAAAAATTCTTCTAGGTATTTTTTTACATCTTTGGTTGATGTACTGTCTGGTGACCCTAAATTAATAAGTAATACTCCTTTCATATTATGATATTGCGAATTGTTTTGGTGTGATTCCGTATTTTCTTTTAAAAGCAGCTATAAAATGACTCGAAGTACTATAGCCTAATTGAGAAGCTATTTCATTTACATTTAATTGTTGCTCTTGTAATAATTTTTTAGCGAGTTCCATTTTATAATTTAATAAAAAAGTGAATACTGGAAGTCCATAATATTCTTTAAAACCGCTTTTTAATTTTTTAATATTCAATCCTACTAATTTAGCTAATTCAGACAATCCTGGAGGATTATTCATTTGTTCAATAATAATTTCTTTGGCATTTTTTATCTTACCAACCATATCTTCATTAGGTACATATGGACAATGATCGTTATTAGTTTCAGTAGAGGTATTAAAATAATAACTAAGTAGCTCATACACTTTTCCTTTTAAATAAATAGGTCGAAGTGAGTCTGTAATTCGAATAGAAATCAATTGACTTAAAATCAATTGTACAGATTTTTCAATCACTTTTGGCTCAATAATAGGTTGACCAATTTTGAAATTTTTAAAATTGAAAAGAAAATTTTCTTCTGAAAACAAACTATGAAAGAAATCTAATGATATTAAAACGACAGTTAATTGTGACTCTTGAGGCAATGTAATTAATACATTCATTGATTCATCTTTAAAGTATACCATACTCGAATCATTCTCCTTTAAAGTAATAGCACAATGTTCCATGTTGAAAGCAACAGTTACTGAATTTTCAGTACAGAAATAAAGCTGAATATAATTGTTAATCAGTTGTACCTGAAATTTACTTACATTATCTGTTAAATTATTGAAATAAAGAACTTTAAAAGCATTGCTTTCTTCAATAAGCATGTGAGCACTTTTGTCGATATTTTTAAAATCATTACTTATGTCCTTCATAAAGTATTTTTATCAAAAGCCTTAAAATTTTTGACAAATCTACGATAAATAATGATTCTATACCTAGTATGAAATAACCTAAAAGTATGACTAATATCATATTTCAACTCACCTATTTTACGGTAGTTTGCAAGATAATTGAAGATTTGTGTTCTATTTAGAAACACTCTAAATAAAAGAATGTAACTTCTAACGATAGTAAAAGTACTTTTGTCGTTGTTTTTCATAAAATGTAAATAGTACTTTTGTCGATACTTATTTAATATAAAAATAAATATGAGTCTAAATGATTTGCCTTTAAAGCTTTATAACGTTGGTTTAAGTTATAAGAAAGCAGATGTTAAAATGCGAGGTATTTTTAGCATCACTAAAGAGGATCAAATAGAATTACTAAAAGAAGCCAAGGAAACCGGCATCGACGGTATCTTTGTAGTTTCAACATGTAATCGTACCGAAATCACAGGATTTGCAAAACATCCTTTCGAACTTATAAGCTTACTTGTAAAATATTCAAAAGGAAATGTTGAAGATTTTATCAATGTTTCAAATGTATATAAAAACAAAGATGCTGTTAAACATCTGTTTGAAATTGGTGTTGGATTAGACAGTCAAATTCTTGGTGATTACGAAATTGTTGGGCAACTTAAAAATTCATTTATTCAAGCTAAGAAATTAGGAACTACCAATGCTTACCTTGAAAGATTAATGAATTTAGTACTTCAAGCAAGTAAAGATGTAAAGAACAATACTAAGTTAAGTTCAGGTACCACTTCAGTTTCTTATGCTGCTATTCAATATATTATTGATAACATTCCTAATTATAATGAAAAGAAAATCTTAAACTTCGGTTTAGGTGATATTGGAAAAAATACGTGTAAAAACATTTTAGAATACACCAAAAATAATAATGTTACACTTATTAATAGAACGCACGATAAAGCCTTAGAGTTTAAAAATGTTCATAGCGCTGTTACTGTTAAGGATATTTCAGAATTACCCCAAGAGGTTAATAATACAGATATTCTTATTGTTTCAACGGGAGCAAATTTTCCTACTATTACTCCTGAACATATTCAGAAAGGAAAAGAATTATTGATACTAGATTTATCAATGCCTGAAAACGTTGATATTTCTTTAAAGAATCAAGACGGAATTACACTTATTAATGTAGATGAATTATCAAAAATAACTGATAAAACCATTGAAACACGTAAACAAGAAATTCCTATTGCAGAAAAAATCATACTAAAATATAAAGAAGAGTTTAACGATTGGATTTCATATAGAAAATTTGTTCCTGCGGTAAATGCTTTAAAAGAATCATTAAAAACAATCCAAACTAACGAAATTAGTTTCCAAAGTAAAAAGATTGATAATTTCAATGAAGAACAAGCTGAAATCATTACTTCAAGAATGATTCAAAAAATTACTACTCAATTTGTAAAACATCTTAAAGATGATAAAACTACGGTAGATCAAAGTATTGAAGTAGTAAGCCAAATATTTAACTTGAAAGAGCTAAGCTTAAACGAAAATGATTAAAATAGGAACGAGATCTAGTCAATTAGCACTTTGGCAAGCAAACACTGTAGCACATCAATTAGAACATCTTGGACATGAAACTCAAATTATAAAAATTGATTCTTTGGGTGATCAAGTACTTGATAAACCCTTATATGAATTAGGTATTACTGGTGTTTTTACAAAGAGCCTGGATATTGCATTGATTAATGGTGACATCGATATTGCTGTGCATTCATTTAAAGATGTACCTACCAAATTACCTGAAGGGGTTGTGCAAGCTGCCGTTTTAAAAAGAGGTAATTTCAACGATACACTTATCTTAAAACAAGACGAAACTTTTTTTGAAAAAGAACATGTTACAATCGCAACCGGAAGCCTACGTCGAAAAGCACAATGGTTACACCGTTATCCAAACCATAATATTACAGGATTGCGTGGAAATGTAAATACACGCCTGCAAAAGTTAGAAGATAACGATTGGGATGGTGCTATTTTTGCAACCGCTGGATTGATTAGACTTCAACTTTTTCCTGAACAAGAAAAACATATAAAATTAGATTGGATGGTTCCTGCTCCAGCTCAAGGAGCTGTTATGGTGGCTGCTCTAGAAAGCAACAATCATGTGGTTACTATTTGTAAAGAATTAAATGATGAAGATACTGCGCTTTGCGTAGGTATTGAACGTGATTTTTTACGTGTTTTAGAAGGTGGTTGTACTGCTCCTATTGGTGCATTAGCTACAATTAAAGATGATGATTTAAAGTTTAAAGGTGTTTTATTTAGCCCTGATGGGAAAAGAAAATTAGAATTTTCTAAAGAAACAACAAGAAGTGAAATTGGAGATTTAGGTGAATTTGGCGCTAATTATATTTTAGGCAGAGGAGGTAAAAAGCTCATGCGTAAAATTATTAATATCGAAAAAGATACAAATGTATTTTCTACTAAGTTTTTATCGAAAACGCAAAGTTTAAATGTGATGCCAGAAGTTGGTGTTTCGATGAGCGATTTTATTACTATAAAATACAATCGAGTTCAACCGCAACATATTAAAAAACCGATTAAGAATGTAGTGTTTACAAGTCAGAATGCTGTCGAAGCTTTGACTTTTAATTATTCTTCAGAAGATTTCAACTTTGAAAACATTTATTGCGTTGGGAGAAGAACCAAACGCTTAATAGAAAAGAAAATAGGGAAAGTCACTAAAGTGGAAAGTTCTGCTGAAAAATTAGCGAATTACTTAACTGAAAATCTAGAAGAAAAAGAACTTACTTTTTTCTGCGGAAATAAAAGAAGAGACGATTTACCTACAATATTAGCGAAAAACGATTTTAATATTACTGAAGTTGAATGCTATCAAACGCTTCTTTCTTCTGAAAAAATTGATCCAAAATATTCTGGAATTCTTTTTTATAGTCCTTCAGGAATTGAAAGCTTTTTGAAAAGCAATACTACTAAAGATCGAATAGCATTTTGTATTGGTGAAACTACTGCTTCCGAAGCAAGAAATCATTTTGAAACCGTTATAGTATCTAAAGCTTCAACGGTGGATAGTGTAATTGATTCAGTAAATGAATATTTCAAAAATAAATTGAATTAATATGATAAATAGAACCAGACGTCTTCGTAAAACTGAAGGTATTCGCCGTTTAGTTAGAGAAAACAAACTAACAATCGACGATTTAATTTATCCTCTATTTATTGAAGAAGGTGAGAACATTGAAAAAGAGATTAAATCCATGCCTGGAATTAAAAGATTCTCTTTGGATAAAATTTCAACCGAATTAGATGAAGTTTCAGAACTAAATATTCCTGCAGTCTTATTATTCGGAATTCCTTCTGAAAAAGATGATACAGGAACAGAAACCTGGAACGATAACGGTATTGTACAACAAGCCATTCGATTCATAAAAAAGAATTATCCAAAATTATATGTCATTACCGCCGTTTGTTTTTGTGAATATACGAGCCATGGACATTGTGGAGTGATTCATAATAATGATGTTGACAATGATGCAACCTTAGTAAATTTAGCAAAACAGACTATTTCACATGCTAGAGCTGGTGCTGATATGGTAGCGCCTTCAGGAATGATGGATGGTACTATTCAAATGATGAGAGAATCTCTAGATAACACAGGCTTTTATGACCTTCCTATTATGGGATATTCTGTAAAATATTCGTCTGCTTTTTATGGTCCTTTTAGAGATGCCGCAGATTCTGCTCCAACTTTTGGAGATAGAAAAACCTATCAAATGGATCCTGCCAATAGAGATGAAGGAATGCGAGAAGCAACGTTTGATGATATGGAAGGTGCCGATATTTTGATGGTAAAACCTGCCCTCTCCTATTTAGATATTATAAGAGATTTAAAAAATAATTTTGATCGACCGATCGCTTGCTATAATGTAAGTGGTGAATATGCCATGATTAAAGCAGCAGGTGAAAAAGGTTGGATCGATGAAGAACGAGTGATGATGGAAAGCTTACTTTCAATGAAACGAGCAGGAGCTGATATCATTATTACTTATTTCGCAAAAGAAGTAGCTAAAATATTGTTGAATCGTAAATAGGTTAGAACGTATTATTGTTTGAAATTATACCAATAAACCAATACAGTTAAATAGTAGAAAATGTATTTAGAAAAATCAATTGAGTTATTTACAAAAGGTAAAAAAAATCTAGTAGGTGCCGTAAACTCACCTGTGAGAGCATATAAATCTGTTGGCGGTGTTCCTTTATTTATAAAGAAAGCGAATGGCAGTAAGATTACTGATGTAGATCGCAATGAGTATATAGATTATGTATTGTCGTATGGACCTATGATTTTAGGACATAGAAACAAATATGTAGAGAAATCAATTTTACGAGCGCTAAAAAGAGGATATACTTTTGGAGCTTCAACACGTGGAGAAATAAAACTTGCCAAAATGGTTTGTGATGCTTTTCCAGGAATGGACAAAGTTCGTTTTGTAAATTCTGGAACTGAAGCAGTTTTAAGTGCTTTGCGATTAGCTAGAGCATATACAGGAAAAGACAAGATTATTAAATTCGCTGGTTGTTACCATGGTCATTCTGATGCTTTATTAGTGGCAGCTGGTTCTGGTTTAGCAACGCTAAGTATTCCTGGCAGTAAAGGAGTGCCAGATGATGCAGTAAAAAACACTTTGATTGCTGAATACAACAACATTGATAGTGTAAAAAAACACATAAAGAAACATAAAGATATTGCCGCTGTAATTATTGAACCCGTTGCAGGAAATATGGGAGTGGTACTACCTAGTAAAGAATTTATCAAAGAATT
>JAHRWC010000397.1 GCA_019090365.1 Flavobacteriaceae bacterium | reverse complement strand
TTACTTTTCTTTCGGCACCTGCTAAAAATAAGTATTCGATACCTGAAACTTCAATAAAAAATATCCCGAAATTAGTGCTTGTACCTGAGCAGTAATCATAACCAAAAGCTAAATCTCCCATAAAAAATTCATCACCAATTTCTGCATTAAAATCAAACAGAACTCGTTCATTATTATCATTTTCGTAATATTTATAAACAACTCCATTTTCTTCTCTTAAAAGACAAGATGGGTTATCATCCTTATAAATTTGTTTATAAGTATAACCATTAACATCAATAGTTCCATCAATGCTTATTTGTTGAGTGACTGTCCAATTAAATGGTGGTACATCAGTAAATGGGCAATAGTTGATATCAACACTCCACTTATTAGTGTCATCTAACATAGGGATATATTCTTGAGAAGTAGAAACTCCATATATAAATAGAATTCCTATAAAAAGTAACTTTTTCATAAGTAATAATTATTTAAATAGGGGATTTCCTTTAAAGATACTAAATTTTATCTTTTAAATAATGAGCAGTAAACGACTTTTTAACTTTAGAAACTTCTTCTGGAGTACCTTGAGCTATAATTTGCCCTCCGTTTACACCGCCCTCAAGTCCAAGGTCGACAATATAATCTGCACATTTAATTAAATCGATATTGTGCTCTACAACTATTACCGTATGGCCATTTTCAAGCAAGGCATAAAAAGAATTAAGAAGTTTCTTTATGTCATGAAAATGCAGTCCTGTTGTAGGCTCATCAAAAATAAATAATGCTTTTTCCTTGGTGTTTCCTTTAATTAAAAACGAAGCTAATTTAATTCGCTGAGCTTCACCACCAGATAGGGTAGAAGAACTTTGTCCTAATTGAACATATCCTAAACCAACATCCTGCAGAGGTTGTAGCTTTTTAGTGATCTTTGTTTCATTATGTAAAGAGAAAAAAGCAATTGCATCATCAACCGTCATATGAAGAATATCATTGATGCTTTTATCATAAAAATTTACTTCTAAAACTTCTTTCTTAAAACGTCTTCCTTTACAAGTATCGCATTCTAAATGAACATCAGCCATAAACTGCATCTCGATAGTAACTTCACCTTCACCTTTACAGTTTTCACAACGCCCACCATCTACATTAAATGAAAAATGTTTCGCCTTATAACCTCTTATATCTGAAAGCTTTTGCTTGGCATAAAGACTTCGGATATCATCATATGCTTTGATATAAGTAACTGGATTAGAACGACTAGAACGACCTATTGGATTCTGGTTGATAAATTCAACATTTTTAATGCTAGAATAATCTCCTTTGATTGAAGTAAATTGCCCCGGTTTTTCTCCATATCCACCAATTTCTCTTAGAATTGCTGGATATAATATTTTTTTAACTAAAGTACTTTTTCCACTTCCTGAAACTCCTGTAATTGCAGTAAAAGAGCCGATTGGAAATGAAACATCTATGTTTTTAAGGTTGTTATGTCTTGCTCCAATAATATCAATATGATTTTTAGCTACTCTACGTTTTTTTGGAACATCAATAGTCATTTGACCATTCAAATATTTAGCAGTTAAAGAATCCGATTTTAATAGATCTTGATAACTTCCTGTTGCTACAACTTCACCACCAAAGGTTCCAGCTTCTGGTCCAATATCTATAATTTCATCAGCAGCTTTCATAATGTCTTCATCATGTTCGACCACTATAACAGTATTGCCTAAATCACGTAAGGATTGTAATACCTTTATAAGGCGCTCAGTGTCTTTAGGATGTAAACCAATGCTAGGTTCATCTAATATATACATTGATCCAACCAAACTACTTCCTAACGAAGTTGCTAGGTTGATTCTTTGAGATTCACCTCCAGATAATGTATTAGACTTTCTATTTAATGTTAAGTAGGGCAGTCCCACATTCATTAAAAATAAGAGTCTATTTTTGATTTCAATTAATAAGCGTTTAGCAATTTTTTGTTCGTATTTGTCTAAAGTAATTACTTCAAAAAATGAAGCGACTTTATCTAAAGGAAGTTCAACTAAATCAACAATAGACGTATTGTTAATTTTTACAAAACTAGCTTCAGGTCTTAATCTTTTTCCATTACAAGTATTACACTTTGTTTTCCCTCGATACCTTGAAAGCATCACTCGATTCTGAATCTTATAACTTTTAGATTCTAAAAATGAAAAGAAATCATTTAACCCTTCAAAATGCTCATTTCCATTCCAAACTAATTGTTTTTGTTCTTCAGTTAATTCAAACCAAGGTTTATGAATTGGGAAATCAAATTTATAAGCTGCATTAACTAATTGGTCACGATACCAACTCATACTTTCGCCTCTCCATGGAAAAATAGCATTTTCATAAACAGATAATGCAGTATTTGGAACGACTAAATCATGATCAATTCCTATAACATCGCCATAACCTTCACAAGTTGGACATGCACCATAAGGATTATTAAAGCTAAATAGATGCACGTTAGGCTCTAGAAAAGTATTGCCATCTGCTTCAAATCTATTGTTGAATTCTCTTGATTTATGATCAGAAAGAGATTCAATAAATAATTCACCTTTACCTTCAAAAAAAGCAATCTCAATAGCATCTGCTAGGCGATTGTAAAAATCCTCATCATTTTTAGTAATAACACGATCAACTACTAATTGAATATTTTCAGAAACAGCTTTAAAATCATCTATACGTATAACTTTCCCTTCTTTTTTTATACGAGCATATCCTTGTTGTGATAAGGCTTGAAGTTTATTTTCAATCGTTCTTCCTTCTTCTAAATGAATTGGAGCTAAGAGTAATAATTTTTCACCCTCTGGGAAACTCTTTATATAATCAAGAACATCTGTAACTGTATCTTTTTTAACCTCATTACCAGAAATAGGGGAATAGGTTCTTCCAATTCTAGTATATAATAGTTTTAAGTAATCATAGATTTCGGTTGAAGTTCCAACGGTAGATCTTGGATTAGTAGCGTTTACCTTTTGTTCTATTGCAATCGCTGGGGAAATACCTTTTATTGAATCTACTTTAGGTTTATTAAGTCTCCCTAAAAACTGTCGAGCATAAGAAGAAAGGCTTTCAACATACCTTCTTTGTCCTTCTGCATATAAAGTATCGAATGCTAAACTTGATTTCCCACTACCTGAAAGACCAGTGATTACCACTAATTTATTTCTAGGAATAGCAACCGAAATATGCTTTAGGTTGTGTAAACTAGCTCCTTGAATTATTATATGGTCTTTAGTATTTAGCGTATCAATATTCAAAATCACAGACTGTTTTTAGTCGAATTTTGCAAAGATACCATATCGAGAATGATTTTTAAAAGAAGAATGAGATAAAAATTGGATGTTAATATAGATTGCATAAAGCGAAAAAGGTTGCGTTCTAAACTGATTAATTTGCGGTAATATTATTAAAAATTCAGTAAAAATGTTGTTTTTTCTTGCATTTGTAAGATGATTGTTGTTATATTTACCCCACAGACATAATAATTTAAAATCATTGCCTATAGCATAATTCTACTTTTTAAATAAAAATACATACTGAGCAACCAATTATAGAATGTTGTTTATTATTTAAAAATTATAGTTATGAAAAAAAGCACAACTACAGATGCGCAATTAGTAAGCGCATACATAAATGGTAATGAATCTGCACTTTGCGAGCTTATTAACCGCCACAAGCAAAGAATTTATAGTTTTATTTACTCGAAGGTTTACGATAGAGATGTAACGGAAGATATATTTCAAGATACTTTTATTAAAGTTATTAAAACTTTAAGAAAGGGAGGATATAATGAAGAGGGTAAATTTTTACCATGGGTAATGAGAATTTCACATAATTTGGTGATTGATTATTTTAGAAAGAATAATAGAATGCCAAAATTTGAAAATAATACTGATTTTAATATTTTTTCAGTACTATCAGATAATTCTTTAAATGCAGAAAAGAAAATCATTAAAGGTCAAGTTGAAAATGATGTAAAAAGATTGATCGAAGAACTGCCAGATGATCAAAAAGAAGTTCTTGTTATGAGAATTTACAAAGAAATGAGCTTTAAAGATATCAGTGAGCAAACTGGTGTTAGTATCAATACTGCTCTAGGAAGAATGAGATATGCGCTTATTAATTTGCGCAAAGTAATTGATAAACACAACATTGTATTAACAAACTAATACAATAATATAAATATTGCTGCGTTATTAGGTCACATTAACCTCTAAATAATGCGCATATGCAAAAATTGTACTCTGAAACCTCACGTTCGGAACGCGTGAATAAAAACATGGTTCCTAAAGAAGAAACGATAAAATTTCTTCTGGATTATTCGAAGGCTTTAAGTGTTATTAATTATAATAAATTGAAGTTTGAAGCACTTCTAAACTAAACTTTGGAAAAACCTCGAAATTTATTTCGAGGTTTTTTTATGGTATTCATTTATCACAGATTTTCTTCCTATCGTTTTAGTAATAATATCTTTTTCTAGTTTCCAGCCTCTTGCAGGAGAAAATTGCCTTCCATACCATATAATTTGTAAATGAAGTTTATTCCATAAATCTTCTGGAAATATTCTTTTGGCATCTTTTTCAGTTTGAACCACATTTTTACCATTTGTAAATCCCCAGCGATACATTAATCTATGAATATGAGTATCTACAGGAAAAGCAGGTACATTAAAAGCTTGTGACATTACTACACTCGCAGTTTTATGACCTACAGCAGGAAAGGATTCTAAAGCTTCAAAACTTTGTGGAACTATACCATTATACTTTTCAATTAAAATTTTAGAGAGACCATAGATTCCTTTAGATTTCATAGGTGAAAGTCCAACTGGTTTTATAATTTCTCTAATTTCTTCAACTGTAAGCTTTACCATATCATACGGATTATCAGCAATCTCAAATAATAATGGGGTTATTTTATTAACACGAACATCAGTGCTTTGAGCAGAAAGTAGCACAGCAATTAATAATGTATAAGGATCTTTATGATCTAAGGGAATAGGAACTTGAGGATATATTTCTTCTAATGTTTTTATAGCAAAGTTTACCTTTTCTTGCTTCGTCATTTTGTGTATTTTTACACAAAAGTAAACTAAATGTATCGAGTATGTTGAAAAGTTTATCATTTTAGGAATGATAAAAAACGAACAACTGGTATTAATTTATAAAAATAAATAAACAAATGAAAACATTACAAAAAGGAGATGCTGCACCTAATTTTTCATCGATTGATGAACAAGGAAATACAATTCAATATTCAGATTATAAAGGAAAAAAATTAGTAGTTTTTTTCTATCCAAAAGCCAGTACACCAGGTTGTATTAATGAAGCTTGTAATTTAAGAGATCATTATAAAGAATTACAAGATAACGGTTACGAGCTTTTAGGGGTTAGTGCGGATAGTACAAAAAGACAAAGTAACTTTAAAAATAAATATAAGTTTCCATTTCCATTATTAGCAGATGAATCTAAAGAAGTCATCAATGCGTTTGGAGTTTGGGGTCCAAAAAAGTTTATGGGTAGAGAATACAATGGTATTCACCGTAAAACATTTTTAATTGATGAAAATGGTATAATTGACAGAGTAATCGATAAAGTAAAAACTAAAGATCACGCCGCTCAAATACTTTCTGAAAATTAATTTTTTAAAGCTTTAGATTTATATCCAAATAATTGCATCTTTTTAATTATTTCAGCAACACCAGAAGGTAACATATCTTCCCATCCATCATCTTCATTTTCTATTTGAGTTAATACTTTTCTAGAAAATATATGTAAGTGCTCTGTGTTAAAGTCTTCAATGTCAACTACTTTTCCGTTGTATTTGAAAAATTTATACAATTCTTTCATTCGAGGATGAACCTTTAAGTTTTCACTATTAATGTATTCTCCTGTCTTAGGATTCAACATTGGATATAGATATACTTTTAAATCTTTAAAGAATAATTTACCAAATGCTTCTAATATACCTCCACTAAGGTGTCGGTAATATTTCTCATCGAATATATCAATTAAGTTATTTACACCTAAGGTAAGTCCCATTCTCTTTTTAGTGTATTCAGAGAAATAATCAACAAGTTTGTAATATTCCTGGAAGTTAGAGATCATTACAGTATGACCTAATGAACATAATAAACGAGCTCTTGACATAAAATCTACTTCATTTATTTCGCCTTCAGCTCTAAGATTAGATAGGGTAATCTCGAAAATCACAACTGTTTTTTCAGGATCAACCCTTTTTTCTTTTAAGAACATTTCGTATGATTTCTCATACATATCAATATTCACATTGGTTACAGGTCTAAAACTACCTCTTAAAGCAAGTATGTTTTTCTTATATAATATTTTAGCGGGTAAAATATTGGTACCATCAGGCCCAAACATTACAGCATCTGTCATTCCATTTTTTACTAATTGTAGACTCATTAAACGATTGTCTACATTTTTAAATAGAGGGCCAGAAAAATTAATAGTGTCAATTTCTATTTTATCTTGATCGATGTGATCGTATAAATAGCGGAGAAGTTTTTTTGGTTCATCATATTTATAGAATGCACCATAAATTAGATTAACACCTAAAGTTCCTAATGTGTTTTGTTGTAAAGTTGCTTCATTTTCACGGAAACGAATGTGAAGCATAATTTCATTGTATTCGCCACCTGGCTCAACTTGATATTTAATACCTACCCAACCGTGGCCTTTGAATTTTTTTGCAAAATCAATCGTAGCAACTGTATTTGCATAAGAAAAGAATACTTTGTTTGGATGTTTTTCCCTAGAAATACGTTGTTCGATCAAATCAACTTCGTGAGTTAACATTTTCTTTAATCGATCTTCAGTAACATATCTACCGTCACCTTGAACACCGTAAATTGCATCACTAAAATCCTTGTCGTACGCAGACATTGTTTTTGCAATAGTTCCTGAAGCACCTCCAGCTCTGAAAAAATTACGAACTGTTTCTTGTCCAGCACCTATTTCTGCAAATGAACCATAAATGTTTTCATTAAGATTTATACGTAAAGCTTTACTCTTTATCGAAGGAATATTCTCTATCTCTTTATCACCAATAATTTTAACTGACATAGTAAAAAAACGTTTAGTTTTAATTTTAATCAAAGGTACTAAATACAATAGGTAAACAAAAAAAATACTGCTATTTTTGTTGCAATGAAATCAACTATTTCTATCACCTTTTTAGGAACAGGAACTTCACAGGGAATCCCTGTAATTGGAAGTAATCACCCTGTTTGTAAAAGTTCTAATTTTAAAGATAAACGTTTGCGCGTTTCGGTATTACTTTCTTGGGATGATTTTAATTATATAATTGATTGCGGACCAGATTTTAGACAGCAAATGCTAAAAGAAAACTGTACAAAATTGGATGGAGTTCTACTAACTCATGAGCACAGTGATCATGTTGCTGGTTTAGATGATATTCGTCCTTTATACTTTCAACAGGGT